>NZ_DCEN01000056.1:0-80412 GCF_002316955.1 Proteiniphilum sp. UBA1028 | reverse complement strand
GCCGACATCCTGCTTGTAAGGCAGGCGCTCTGAACCAGCTGAGCTAATCGCCCCAATTTTACACTTTGCTTTTCTTATTTTCCCATCTCTATGAGTAGTTGTTTTCCTGAAAAGCGATGCAAAGATAGGCTCTTTTTATATTTCCACAAAATATTTCGCAAATAATTTTCTAAATATTTTTCAACCTCTATTATTATCACTATTTTTGTAACGTAAAAATAGGGGAGTTACATTCTTTTTATAGAGAACACAGCTACAAAGAAAAAATGAATGAGCAGTAAAGTGATTTCCCGCCATTCAGGAATCCATTTAAAACCCGCCTTGCGCGACAAAACAATGAACTTAAACAAACTGACAGCCATCTCGCCCATAGACGGACGGTACAGGGATAAGACCGACGAACTTGCCGGCTTTTTTTCGGAATACGCATTAATCAAATACCGGGTGAGGGTAGAGGTGGAGTATTTTATTGCACTCTGTGAAGCTGGAATCCCCTCGCTTGAGAAAGTGGACAGGCGTAAATTCGATGAACTGAGAGCGATATACCACAACTTTGCGGAAGAAGATGCACTCAGAATCAAGGAAATCGAAAACATCACCAACCACGACGTGAAGGCTGTGGAGTATTTTCTGAAAGATAAATTCGATCAGCTGGATCTATCCGCCTATAAAGAGTTTATTCACTTCGGACTGACGTCGCAGGATATCAACAATACGTCCACTCCCATGATGTGGCAGGAAGCGCTGCAAATGGTGTACATTCCGGAACTTGAGAAAGTGATTGCACAGATTGAGGCATATGCTGAAGAATGGAAGGATATTCCCATGCTGGCCCGTACCCACGGACAGCCGGCTTCGCCCACCAGACTGGGAAAGGAGATGAAGGTGTTTGCTTACAGGCTTGCCAACCAGACAGAGGTGTTAAAACACATTCCCGCAAAAGCGAAATTTGGCGGTGCCACTGGTAATTTTAACGCACATCGTGTGGCTTACCCGCACACCGACTGGAAAAAATTTGCCGAAGACTTCCTGCGGCAAAAGCTGAATCTTCACAGGGAAGAATACACCACGCAGATATCCAACTACGATACTCTGGCTGCTTCGTTCGATGCAATGAAACGGATCCACACAATCCTCACTGATTTCAACCGCGACATGTGGCAGTATATCTCCATGGAGTATTTTAAACAGAAGATCAAAGAGGGTGAAGTGGGCTCATCGGCTATGCCACACAAGGTGAACCCCATTGACTTTGAAAATGCCGAAGGAAATCTAGGAATAGCCAATGCACTTCTCGAGCACCTGGCCGCAAAATTACCCATTTCACGCTTGCAGCGTGACCTCACAGACTCTACCGTGATCCGGAATATCGGAATGCCTCTCGCACACGGAATAATTGCCCTGAAAAGTACAACAAAAGGGCTGGGTAAATTGTTATTAAACAGTGAAGCTATTGAGCGGGATTTGGAGAATAACTGGGCAGTGGTTGCCGAAGGTATTCAAACCATATTGAGACGAGAGGGATATCCGAAACCTTATGAGGCGCTGAAAGGTCTTACACGAACCAACAGGCATATAACAAAAGAGCTTATTTCAGAGTTTATTGACAGATTAGAGGTGGATGATCGGGTGAAACAGGAGTTAAAAGAAATTACACCACAAAGTTACACAGGAATTTAAGTGAACAGGAATTAAGTCTTTATGGAGAATCCGGTTTGGTTATTCCACTTTTACAGATAACCACCGGCGTGTTTTAGGGTAAACAAAGAAAAACAAAAAAACCGTGAGGTTTTATTATTCAAACAAAACGAAAGCAACATGACAACAAACAACGAAGAATCGCGCCCGAGAAGGAGTTTTAGCAGCGCGGGCAATGAGAGACACGCTTCGCCACACAGAAATCAGAATTATGATTCATCCAACAGAAATCAGGGATATGAGCGAAGAACACATCAGGAAGGATATCGTACACAGGAACGCCCCTACAACACACAGGATCGTTCCTATAAACAGAATTGGGGAGATTCACAACAAAGAAGTTCCTATGGAGAGGGCGAAGGAGGCCCCCGTAAACGTCGCCCGAGAGTGGGGGAACGTGTACAGTCACAGCAACGGACACCCGCTGGAAACTATGGCAACCGCAGCTGGGGAAATCAACCTCAGAACAGGAGTAATCAACCTCTAAGCGGTCCCAAAAAGCTGAAAAAGAAAAAACCATTCAAGCAGATTAAGTACAAAGAGAATGCCGATCCCAATGCTCCGATCCGTCTCAACAAGTACCTTGCCAATGCAGGTGTATGCTCACGCCGTGAAGCGGATGAGTTTATCCAGGCAGGTGTGGTAAAGGTGAACGGTGAAATTGTGACGGAATTGGGAACCAAGATTACCCGTGCCGATGAGGTGATGTTCCACAATCAGCCGGTAACGCTGGAGAGCAAGGTCTACGTCCTTCTGAATAAACCAAAAGGCTTTGTAACGACGACCGACGACCCTGAGAACCGCAAAACGGTGATGGAGCTGGTTAAAAGCGCCTGCTCCGAAAGAATCTATCCGGTGGGACGGCTCGACAGGGCTACAACGGGAGTTCTCCTACTTACCAACGACGGAGACCTCGCTTCAAAATTAACACATCCGAAGTACGAAAAACGGAAAATATATCAGGTATGGCTTGACAAACCTGTAGCAATGGAACATATGCAGGCTATTGCGGATGGGATTGAGTTGGAAGATGGTGAGATTCACGCCGATGCTATCAGTTATGTGACGGAAGATGACCTGACACAGGTGGGCATTGAGATTCACTCTGGCAAGAACCGCATAGTACGTCGTATGTTCGAGAAGCTGGGATACCGCGTATTGAAACTGGATAGGGTCTATTTTGCCGGGCTGACCAAGAAAAAGTTATCCCGCGGGAAATGGCGTTACCTCACAGAACAAGAAGTAAACATGCTTCGCATGGGAGCGTTCGATTAATATTCATTCATAGGCTATGCCCTGCAACCCATGGCTTGCAGGGCAACCCCCGAATGACGGTTAACTATTTATTTATCATTAATTCCTTCGGTAAAGCAGGAAGGACGTAAATACTGCATGTCTCCCTGATGGGATATGGCGTTGATTATGAAACAACTAAAACGAATAAAAATTTCAGAAGCTTTACAGCTTACCAGCTTCGGCGACGAAGTAAACATTAAGGGGTGGGTGCGCACCCGCAGAGGGAACAAAAACGTGGGATTTGTCGCACTTAACGACGGCTCCACTATCAAAAACATTCAGATTGTGATTGATATATCGCGGTTTGGTGAAGAGTTCCTTAAGCCCATAACCACTGGTGCATGTCTCAATGTGAACGGGACATTGGTAGAGTCACAGGGACAAGGACAGTCGGTGGAGATACAAGCCACGGAAATAGAGATCTTTGGCGAGGCAGACCCTGCGGTATATCCGCTGCAGAAGAAAGGACATTCACTGGAGTTTCTTCGTGAAATCGCTCACTTACGGCCACGAACAAATACTTTCGGCGCCATCTTCCGGATGCGCCACCATATGTCGTACGCCATTCATAAATTCTTCAACGATAAGGGATTTTACTATTTCCACACTCCCATTATCACAGCTTCGGACGCAGAAGGAGCCGGATCCATGTTTGGGGTAACTACCCTCGATGCAGACAATCCGCCCCGGGATGAACAGGGAAAAACAGACTTCTCGCATGATTTTTTCGGAATGCAGACCAACCTCACCGTGTCGGGACAGCTCGAAGGCGAACTGGGAGCAATGGCGCTGGGTGCCATCTATACTTTTGGACCTACCTTCCGTGCCGAGAACTCAAATACGCCACGACATCTCGCCGAGTTCTGGATGATTGAACCAGAGGTGGCTTTCTTCGACAATAACGACAATATGGATCTGGCGGAGGAGTTTCTGAAATATCTGATACAGTATGCCCTCGATCATTGTATGGAAGACATTGAATTCCTTGCAAAGATGTACGACAATGAGCTGATAGACAGGCTTAAATTTGTGGTGGAAAATGATTTTGTCCGGCTCACCTACACCGAAGGAGTGAAGATCCTGGAGGAATCGGCCCAGAAATTTGAGTTTCCGGTCTACTGGGGAGCCGACCTACAATCGGAGCACGAACGTTATCTGGTTGAAAAGCATTTTAAGCGTCCCGTAATCCTTACAGACTATCCGAAGGAGATCAAGTCGTTCTATATGAAACAAAACGACGACGGTAAAACTGTTCGCGCCATGGATGTGCTCTTCCCCAAAATCGGTGAGATCATTGGTGGATCGGAGCGTGAAGCCGATTACGACAAGCTTTTACACAGGGTGGAAGAGACTGGCATGAGCAAAGAACCCATCTGGTGGTACCTGGAAACACGCAAGTTTGGTACGGCACCTCACGCAGGCTTTGGACTCGGATTTGAAAGGCTGATGCTTTTCATTACCGGAATGGCCAATATCCGCGATGTGATCCCGTTTCCACGTACACCCAATAATGCTGAGTTTTAAAGAATAATGAAGAGAATACGCAATTTTTGCATCATTGCCCATATAGACCACGGCAAGAGTACACTGGCCGACCGCCTGCTGGAGTTTACCAAGACCGTTGAAGGCAAGGAGCTTCAGTCACAGGTACTCGACAGCATGGACCTGGAGCGAGAAAGGGGAATTACCATCAAGAGTCATGCCATTCAGATGGATTATGAATTTGAGGGGGAAAAATACACCCTCAACCTGATTGATACGCCGGGACACGTGGACTTCTCCTACGAGGTGTCACGCTCCATCGCTGCCTGTGAGGGAGCTTTGCTGGTGGTGGATGCCGCACAGGGCATACAGGCACAAACAATTTCGAATGTCTACATGGCCATCGAGCATGATCTGGAAATCATTCCCATCCTCAATAAGATTGACCTGGACAGTGCCATGCCCGACGAGGTAGAAGACCAGATCGTGGAGTTACTGGGCACGCCGCGGGAGGAGATTATCCGTGCCAGCGGAAAAACGGGAATCGGAATCGAAGAGATCCTTCGGGCCATCATAGAGCGCGTTCCCGCACCGCAGGGCGATCCTGATGCGCCGCTGCAGGCGTTGATATTCGACTCCGTCTTCAACTCCTTCCGGGGCATCATTGCCTATTTCAAGGTTGTGAACGGCAGCATTCGCAAAGGCGACCTCGTGAAGTTCATCAACACCGGAAAAGAGTACGAAGCCGATGAAGTAGGCATCCTGCGCCTGACGATGTCTCCACGCGATGAAGTGCTCTGTGGCGATGTGGGATACATCATTTCCGGCATCAAAACTTCAAAAGAGGTGAAGGTGGGAGATACCATCACCCATGTGAAGCGACCGGCACCAAAAAGCATCGAGGGATTTGAAGAGGTGAAGCCGATGGTTTTCGCGGGCGTCTATCCCATCGAAAGTGAGGATTTCGAGAATCTCCGTGCATCGCTGGAGAAGCTGCAGCTAAACGATGCCTCGCTTACCTTTCAACCGGAATCGTCGGTAGCACTGGGCTTTGGTTTCCGATGCGGCTTTTTGGGATTGCTCCATATGGAGATCATCCAAGAGCGGCTCGAGCGCGAATTTAACATGGATGTGATCACCACCGTTCCGAACGTATCGTACCGCATATACGACAAGAAGGGCACAATGAAAGAGGTGCACAATCCAAGTGGCTTGCCTGATCCCACACTTATCGAACGTATCGAGGAACCGTTCATCCGGGCATCGGTCATCACCAACACCACCTATATAGGACCTATCATGACGCTCTGTCTTGGAAAACGAGGAGTGCTGATCAAGCAGGATTATATTTCCGGCGACAGGGTGGAAATCATTTACGACATTCCCCTGGGGGAGATTGTAATCGATTTTTACGATAAACTGAAGAGCATCTCAAAGGGATATGCTTCGTTCGATTACCACATGCATGACTACCGTCCTTCCAAACTCGTGAAACTGGATATCCTGCTGAACGGAGAGCCGGTGGACGCACTTTCCACGCTTACCCATTTCGATAATGCGCAGAGCTTCGGACGGCGTATGTGTGAGAAGTTGAAAGAGCTGATTCCTCGTCAGCAGTTTGATATTGCCATACAGGCGGCTATTGGTGCCAAGATTATCGCCCGCGAGACAGTGAAGGCGGTACGCAAGGATGTGACAGCCAAATGTTACGGTGGCGATATCTCTCGTAAGAGAAAGCTGCTTGAGAAACAGAAGGAGGGAAAGAAGCGGATGAAGCAGGTGGGCAACGTAGAGGTGCCTCAAAAAGCTTTCCTTGCAGTATTGAAGCTGGATTAGAATAATCTGGAACCGGAATGTGAATGTGAATGTGAATTTTATCTTAGGCAACCTGCAATATAACCAATTAAGAAACCGAAACGATGAAAGCTAAAATTCTTCTTTTTGCTCTTTTTGCCATTGGCAGCATTTCGCTTGCCAGGGCTCAGTATGTGAATGAAACACCAATCAGTGAGCTCGACGCCGACTATATCCGCATCTGGTCTGATTCGGGCCCGTTGTTAAGCTCAAAGATTACAGTGAGGGTTGATTGGGGTAATGGTGGACGTGTTCCACAGATCACCGACGACCGCCGTCGTGCAATCTCGTTCAACGGCATGATTGCCGTTTTAAACATGCTCAGCAAAGAGGGCTTTGAATTGCTGGAGATTGTCCGTGATTCGAAAGACGAGACGGAAATATTCTATCTGAAAAGGAAAGAGGGATTTGTCCCGTTTTCCGCGAGCAGGGACGGTGCTTCGGTGGAGTATGACACCCGGACGCACAGCCGGTAATATCGTTGGTGACAAAAACAAAAGGCACGCCAATCACTTGGAATGCCTTTCTATCAAAATAATAAAAAGTAGAGAGAAGCTGCTGACAGAATCCTGTTGTGCAGCTTTTTTCAATTTTGTACCAGCACCACGGAGGGGTTCATGCCCACCGCAGAAAGACGGTACCTCATCTTGCCTGCCTTATCAAGGCAGTAGAGATCGCCTGGATGCACGTAGTCGGTGGATGCGATGAAGAGATCTCCGGAGGAAGGATCGACAGAGACATTGTTCATAATCGGGATCACGGTACCATCGCTGATAAAGCTGTGGCTCACGATCTCCTCTTTCAGGCAGTCGTAGACGACCAGCTTGTTGGGTTCACCGTAGGAACCGGTGATGATATAGGCTTTATTGCCGCTGATCACGAACTTCTGCGGCGCATCGATGCCGGCGATGGTTTCGACTGTACCTTTACCTGAGCGGATTACCTTGAAGGTACCCGGCTCGTCACCGTAGTTGCCGGTTACCGAGAGGTAGATGTCTCCCTGACTATCCGCCTGCACTGCACCGGGATTGGTACCCACCTCTATCTTTTTCTCCTCGGTCAATGTGGTGAGGTCAACCACCGAGAGGGTATTATCGTACCCGTTTTTCCAGTTCAGTCCCCCCGAGTTGGCCACGTAGATCTTGTTGCCATGGATGGCGATCCCCTCCGGGTCCATTCCCACCGTCACCGACCCGTCGATAGCTAAGGAGAGGGTGTCGATACGGGTAACTGTATCATCGAAGGAGGTGATGTATATCTTGCCGCCGTAAGCGGCAATGCGACGCGGCTCCTTGCTCACTCCACTGACTGTTTCCATCATGATCTGGCGGATTGATTTACCGGTGGCAGCTTCCACCACTTCCACGGTCCCCGATTTGCTCACCGCGATATAAATCTTCGATCCATACTGCAGCATATCATTGGCCACATCGCCCAGCCCTCTTTTGTTTATACCCAGGAAATACGAAGGGTTGAGACTCTCCTTTTCAAGGTCATAACGTGCCACCGTGGCATTGTTCATGCCCATGCCGCCCTCGTTGAGGATAAGTAGCGCTTTGCCATTCCCGGGAATTTCTTCTCCGGGATTGTCGTTATTGGCACAGCTCCAGAGCAGCACTGCTGCAAAGAGCATCGGATAAAGATAAACTCTTTTTTTGTTCATTGCATAGAATTATTTAAAAGTGAATGATAAGCGTTCCTCTGTAGGAACGGCCCGGCATGGGGTAGTTCCGTACAATCTCGTAGTTCCTGCCGATGAGGTTCAGCACCTCGCCAACAAGCACAAGCCTCCCCAGGTGGGTTGAAAACTCTTTCTGAAGGGAGATGCTGTGATCGGCATATCCTTTCATACGGTAGGCTGTATCGTTGTAGCCGTTACTGTAACGCGAACCCGACCAGATCAGCGTGTAGGATAGCTGCATCCGGTAAAATTCCAGCGCTGCACGGGCTGCCCCCGAATGACGGGGAGTGTAAGGGAGCTGGTGTCCGTAGTTGACCTGCTGTCGGTCGGTACGGTCGGCAGCTCGCTGCCAGGTGTAGCTGGCGCCGGCGTGCAACACCATCTTCTCTGTCATTGCCGTTTCGCTCTCCAGCGAAAAATCGGCTCCATTGATGATCACCTTGCCCACGTTGATCATGGCCCACTGGTGTAGGTTACCGGTGGGAAAGGCCACGATCTTGTTCTCCACCCGGTTGTGATAGGCATCGGCCGTAACCGTCACCTGTGGCATGTGATTCCCGGTAGAATTGCCGTAGGTGACTCCGATATTATATTGTTCCGCATCTTCCGGCAACAGGTTGCGCGTCCCCACCTGCGGGTAGTAGAGATCATTGAAGGTGGGGAGCCGGAAGCTTTTCTTATAAAAGGCCCGCAGGCGCAGATCGTGGTTCTGAAAGGGCTTGAAGGATGCACTGAGGTAGGGGGAGAGACGGTTGCGGTTTGTGCCTGCCGTTCCATTTTCTGCAGACTCAAAGGTCTGGGTGCGAAGAAGGCTGGCGGTGGCCAGCAGCTGTTCATTCACCCACCTGGCAGCCACCATCGTGTAGGAGGTGAGCCGGGTGGGGGTGACAAATCCCTGCCGGTTGGCATGCATTGTTGCCGATATCAGGTCGCCCGAAATGGAGAATGAGAGGTTGGGAAAAGCCCGGTAGAGGACAGACAGTGAGCCGTAATGCTCATGCTGGGTAAAAATATCCTCCACCTTACCCTCTGCACCCAGATAGGTAGGGTCGAGGTAGCGAAGGTAACTCTGCTGGTATTTGCCGTCTGTCTGCATCTCCCATTTGCGGGAAAAAGCATGTTGGTAATGTCCTTGCAGGAAGAAGTTACGGTCCCACAGGCGCTGACCGGCATTGTGGAGCGTGTTGTAAAAAATGGTGGCACCTGGCAGTCCTCGCTCCGAGGTGTAGTAATAGAGACGTAGATCGCCCCGGCTACGGTCTGAGAATTGTGCATGCAGCGACGATTCCAGTCGCAGATTTTCCACATCGCCGTTGATGCGCCGCTCACGCGAGGCACTGTCTCCTGCGGAGGCGCCGTAACGCAGCAAATAGGGATAGTTGCCACGTGATCGCATCCATTCACTGCTGAGGGAGGCCGTCACACGCCCTGAGAGGCGGCTGTTGACCAAAAACGAGGGGTTGAAGAGTCCGAAAGAGCCGCCTCGTAGGGTAGTTTTGCCATTCATTCTCTCGTTGCCGGCAAAGTGGGGAGCTGCGGTGGTGATCTCCAGTGCCGATGCGGCGGAAAAAGTACGTGCTGGCCTGAAGATGCGGTCATCCTGTCCGTTGTGCAGCGTCAGGAGCTCTACGTTATCGAGCGAAAAACGGCCGATGTCGATCTGCCCCGTCTGCTGATCGGAGAGGACAATGCCGTTGTAACTCACCACCGTGTGGTGTGCTCCCAGGCTCCGCACCGAGATGGTCTTCAGTCCCCCGATACCGCCGTAATCACGGATGGTTACACCTGGCAGGTGCTTCACCACATCGGAGAGCTGCAGGGCGTTGAGCTGTCCAATCTGTTCCCCGGTAAAGATGTTCCGAGGTGCCGTGGATTGAATCTTCCGGTCGGTGAAACGCTCGATGACGATTACCTCGGGTAGTCCGATGGTGTCGGAAACCGACTGTGCAGGGGTTGCAGCCGGTGTACATAATGCCGCACAACCCCATAAAAAGAGTGATTGTAAAAATAACCTCATCGATACCGAATTTTATTCCGGTAAAGCCTGATGAAAATGAAACACGTAAAAAAAAATGATTCTGTTGCGTGTCGTTTTCAAGCTTTAATCCCCGAAAGCCATGTAACTGTTCTGTAAATTATTGGCAGGTCTTCTGACTTACTCCCGTGTCTGAACGCCTTCCCGTACCCGTTACAGGGACAGTGGCAATTGAGGTAGTTGTTCGGCACATAAGCGGAGCTTACAGCAGCGGGTCTGTTCAGGATTTACACCTGATTCCCTTTTCATAACGTGCCCAGGATTAAGAATGAAACACGTTACACCAATTTTCTGACAGCAAAGGTACGAAAAAAAATGGAATCACATGAGTTTTTTCTTTCCTGCATACAAATATTATCGCTGCAGCCGATCGGTGATATCAGTGAGACGGCCTTCTTGGAGGCGGTACAACCGCTGGTTGCTGCCTCGCCGGTCCAGTCCACCCAATACCTCGATGTAGGGACCGATTTTCACATAATCAAAACAGAAACGGGCCGTATCATATAACTGATTGCTGCCGGAGTACCAAGCGGTATGAATGGCTCCTGTACGGTACTTCCGAACATAGGTTGCCAGTCGGCAGACACCTTCCGGATCTGCATCCCCCCCCATGAAGCAGAGGCAGGTGACGGCTTCTCCATACCGCCCGAGTAGCTGAGCAAGAGAGGTTTCGTTCAGTTCCTCCCCGATATCGGTTTGCAGCTGGGGACTGTGACACCCCTTACATCGGTAGGGACATCCCGACAGGTTGATCGCCAGGGTTACCTCATCGGGGATCTCCTGAAACAAGATATCGTAATCCACAAACCTCAGCATGACAACAACTCCCTCTCTTTCTCCGGTTTGCCGTAATAACGGGAAGCCGCTTCCTGCTGGCGGGGGAGTGAGAAATTGCTTACCCGTTTCATATATCCGATCACACGGGTGAGGTAATCCACATTCTCCGACCCACATTCCGGGCAATGGGTCAGGTAACGTTTGTCGATGGTGCCGCAAGTGTTACACACGGTATTGGGAATGTTGAAGGTGAAATAGTTGCACCCTTCCAGGGCAGCCACACGCAAGAGATGGCGATACTGCGTCCGGGAGAGATGCTCCTCCAGGTTCATGTGCAAAGCCGATCCGCCGGTCAGGTGAGCAATGTAATCCCGCCCATGCAGACGAAATTTATCGATCACGTTCAGCGACGAGTCTTCCACCCGATAAAAATAACTGTTGTAACAGTCGCGTGACACCTGGTATCCATCCTCCTTATCCCATTTGGCATGCTTCACACCCACGTTTTCTGCCGGGATCATCTCACAATTGAACATCAGTTCTTTCGATCGGTATTTTTTATTATACCGCTCGATAATGCCCAGGATCTCCTGCACAAAAGCCACGTAGTGGGGATTGGGATTGATCTTGATTCCCAGCGATTCGGCAGCCTCCACCAGCCCGTTCACTCCGATGGTCAGGTATTGACGATCCATGTTGATGTAGCCCGCATCAAAAAGAGGCAACATTCCTTTCCTGTGAAACATCTTCAGATTCTCATTGTATGCGATCTGTGCCTTGTGTACCAGGTCCACCACCTCTTCAAGAAAGCGTGCGTAGGGCTCGCCTGAGCGTGTTGCAAACTGGATACAGCGGTTCAGATTGATGGTCAGCACGCTTTTGGAACCGGTGGAAACACCCCCCGCGCCCAGCGTATAGCTGAATCCGTTGTCCTGTATCTCATTGCGCAGACGGCAGCAGCTGGCCAGCGAATCGGCATTGTCGCTCATATAAGTGAAGAAGGAGTGTCCCTCGGCATACATCCCGGCGGTGAAGTCTGCGTACTCCGGGTCCATCAGGTCGCCATCTTTCGAGAGCAGCGCCATCGTCTCCACCGGAAAGGTTAGCACCGTTTTGGTACGCTCGTGGTTAAACCACTTCATAAATCGTTTCTGCAGCCAGCTGACCGATTCCCAGACGGGGCGAGTTCCGTCGGGGAACAGAAACTCACCGAACAGGCTCTCGAAGTAATACCGGTCGTAATAGGATATATTCCAAAAGACTGCCTGGAAGTTGCGCGCACCGGTGGGTTGGTTGATGGAGTAGACGATCTGCTCAAAACAGTCGGTAATCACCTTGTCGATGTCTCGCTTCCGCAAGGAGAGATCAACCACCTCCCGGCTCCGCCTGTAATAGTTGTCTCCATACTCTCTGCGGACAAAATAATCGAGGTACATCAGAAATTCGGGTGTGGCGCAGGCGCCGCTCAACATGCTCGACACCATGAACACCATATTGATGAATCCGCCGCAAAACGACTTCAGGTTGGTGGGTGGGGTGGAGTTACCGCCGATGGAAAGAGTGCCGTTGAGCAGCCAGGGGTACATGGTGATGCTGGCACAATAGTTGGCCAGGCTGGTCTCATCATTCTTGTAGATGAAATGCTTGTTCAGAAGATCCATATACTTGTCTGACAGCTCTTTGCCATACATCTCCTTCATGCGGTCCGTGATTAACTTGCGGTTGAGGTCGATAAAGTTTTTCTTGGGTAGCTCCCCAATAAGCGTGGCAATATTTTTCTTCTCCACGTTGGCATTCGCGTCATATTTGCTCCCGGTCGCCGCATTCTGTGCCTCACAGTAGTTGATCAGGAAGTTCATCTTGTTGCGGACCTCCCTCGTCTCGGCATGCTTCTGCCGGTAGAGCATATACGACTTGGCCACGGCAAAGTATCTTTCTGCCATTAATGCTGTCTCAACCTGGTTCTGGATCTCTTCCACCGTCATGCCATCGGAGATGTGAAGGCGAGAAAGAATAGAGATGAAGTCATCTTCGGTAGCAAACGTGCCGACCGACAGAAATGCTTTGGCAATGGCGTTTTCAATCTTCTTGATGGAGAAGGGAACCTGTTTTCCGTCCCGCTTCACAATCTGAATTTCCTTATTTCCCATACGATGATATTTTTTTAATATTATACACACAGATCAATAGGGGCACACTTTTCGATTCGGGAACAGGATTGCCTTTTGGAAGGCAATTGACCGGACTACAAGAAATATAAAGGCAGCATTGTCTCTATTTTCGATTCTCCTTTTACCCGAAAGAGATCAAAAAGTGCAAACACATCTGGCAGGTCTTCTGACTTACTCCTTCTTCGCGCGTCCTTCCCGGCTTTGTTAGAAAGCTCCCACATTGAGAGCTGTGAATTGCCAGTGGTGATGAGTAGTGCACGAAGCTTATTCAAAAAGAGCTTACAGCAGCGGGAACTGTTGCCGACTTGCACGGCATTCCCTTTTAATCTTATTCGCGGCGTATGGTGGTTGCGTGAATAAAAAACCAAATGAACAACAAAGGTAATTATTTATTTTTTTTACTACAATTTATTTGCAAATAAAGTTATTAACAAACACAATAAATTATCATATCTATCTGTATTTCTGAGTTAAATGTTTTATACGGGAAAACTTTTCCAAAAAATAAAAATATTAATTTTACTTTTTGGAAAATTCCAAAGTCATTTTAAACTTCCGAAATGTCTTTTTGGATATACATTGATCGAAAAATGAATCCGGGACCTGTTTTTGGATTCACCTCGTTCGCCACACCTTCATAAGTAGTCAAGTTGAAATAATAACTGGAGATAGTTACAGTTGGAGTAAATTAATGTTAACATCTTTAATCTAAAAAAATGTCGAATTGTAAAATATCTTTTCTACCTTTGTAACTTCACATTTTGGTGTTATTCGCCACCTACATTCTTCGTGGTGAATAATGAAAAGGGAATCAGGTGTAAATCCTGAACAGACCCGCTGCTGTAAGCTCCGCTTATGTGCTGAACAATTACCTCAATTGCCACTGTCCCTGTAACGGGTACGGGAAGGCGTTCAGACACGGGAGTAAGTCAGAAGACCTGCCAAAATAAAAATGTTTCATAGCTTTCGGGGAATTGGAGCTTGAAGTACTAAAACGCGCACCACGGCAGTTTTTTCTATTTTATTATTTTGGTCACTCTACTTTTACAAAGAACCACTTCATACGTGCGTTAATTTTACTCAATACCTCTCACTTTCCGGAAGCATAATTTTCGGTAAAATGAATCTATGTAAGAAACCCACACGTTTGGCTGTTATCGGTTTGCTGATCATGACAGCAAACTTATATGGTCAAAGCAGCTTGGATAACCGGCAGCAGCCAGCGGCAAAGACCGATCACCCTCAATCTTTCAGCGACTCAACGGCGATGTTTCTTCAGCTCGACGAGTTTGTGGTTTACGGAAGTCCTCTGATGAAAGAAGTAATTCCCGTACAAAAACTGTCGGGCGAACAACTCAAAAAACTGAGTTCTTTTTCGGTTGCTGATGCCATACGCTTTTTTTCAGGTGTACAGCTTAAAGATTACGGTGGCATCGGGGGGCTGAAAACCGTGAACGTACGAAGTATGGGAACCCATCACGTGGGGGTTTTTTACGATGGCATTCAGTTGGGAAACGCACAGAACGGACAAATAGACTTGGGTAAATTCTCATTGGAAAACATAGAAGAGATATCGCTTTACAACGGACAAAAAAGCAATATCTTTCAGCCGGGAAAAGATTTCGGATCGTCTGCTACAATTTATCTCCGTTCGCGCACCCCGCATTTCGAGGGAAACAAACGATACAACCTGCATACTTCAGTTAAAGGCGGTTCTTTCAACCTGGTCAATCCTTCCCTGTTATACGAATACAAAATCAATGACAACCTAAGTGCTTCCATCAACGGTGAGCATATCAACTCGTCGGGAAAATACAGGTATCGTTATCGACGCATTTTCCCCAATACCGGCACGGTAATGTACGACACCACCGCTGTGAGAGAAAATGGCGATATCATTTCCTCCCGGTTTGAAGGAGGAGTGTTCGGAACAATTCCGAAAGGATATTGGAGAGTGAAAACCTATTTCTACGATTCGGAACGCGGCATACCCGGAGCTATCGTGAATAACCGGTGGAAAAATTCTCAGCGGCAATGGGATCGTAGCTTCTTCATGCAAGGTGTTTTTCAGAAAAGCGTTACACCAAAATACGATCTGTTGGTAAATGCCAAATATGCCTACGATTATATGCGCTACCTTAATCCCGACACCACACTGATGCTTATCGACAACACGTTTAAACAACAAGAGACCTATTTTTCCGTGGCAAACCGATATAACGTTACCAACAAATGGGATGCCGTGCTATCTGCAGATATGCAATACAATGCACTCATATCCGATTTGGACGGTTTTGTTTTCCCGAAACGGGTTACCACGCTCGTTGCTTTGGCAAGTGCGGCCGACCTGGGCAAAGTGAAAATGCAGGGAAGCATGCTGGCAACTTTTGTACGAGAACGAATAAGTTCGGGAAACACCGTCGCCGGTGACAACGCGAAAGCCGCACCCAATAAACAAGAGTTTACTCCCGCGTTCTTTATATCCTACAAACCTTTCAAAAGCAAAAACTTCAACATCAGGGCTTTCTACAAGCACATCTTCAGGATGCCCACGTTTAATGACCTTTATTATACCGATATCGGCAACATTCAATTAAAGCCGGAGTTTACACACCAATATAATGCAGGATTCAGGTACGAAAAAATGCATGAGAAAAACATCATTAAGCAGTGGGAACTTCAAGCCGATGCCTATTACAACGAAGTTACCGATAAAATTGTAGCCGTACCCAAAGGCAGCGGACAATACCGATGGATGATGATGAACTTGGGATACGTGGAGATTCGTGGCGTGGATGTAGCCACATCGGCGACCGTTGAACCACTTAAAGACCTGTTTTTCAATCTTCGTCTCACATACACCTATCAAAAAGCGCAGGATTTTACCAAACGCAAAAGCTCTGTTTTACAAGCAAGCACGTGGGGCGGACAAATAGCCTACATACCGTGGCACAACGGTTCGGTAGTGGGAAGCCTCGATTACAAATCGTGGCAGTTGAATTACAGTTTTATATACGTGGGCGAACGATACCATAGCTCGGCAAACATCCCCACCGAGTATGAGCAGCCTTGGTACACCAACGATATGACGGTGAGCAAGAAATTTACGGTACGGAAAATCAATCTGCGAACGGCATTGGAAATAAACAACCTGCTGAACCAGGACTACGAAGTGGTGCTTAATTACCCTATGCCCCAAAGAAACTATAAACTTTCAATTACTGTAGAAATATGATGAAGGCGGAAAACAAAAGACCGAAAACCGAAAAAGGAAGATCAAAAGAAAAAGAGGCAAGAAAACGCAAAATTGCCTTTCTGGCGATTGTTCTGTTAGTATTTTTCTCCTCCTGTCGCGATGATATGGAAGTGATTCTCTCGGAAGCTATTTTTAGCGGCTTTCCCGAACACATTGACGGATATTGGGGATTCTACCTCCTCAATGAGGGCAATATGGGTAACAACAAAGCTACGTTGGATTATTACGACTTTGCCACCGCCGTTTACAAAAAAAACATCTATGCCGAACGCAACCCCACCGTTCCCAAAGAGATGGGTGATGTGGGCAACGACTTGCAACTTTATGGCAGTAAACTCTACGCCGTTATCAATGTATCCAACAAGGTGGAGGTGATGGACGTGGCAACCACCAAGCGCATTACACAAATAGAAATACCCAATTGCCGCTTTATCAAGTTTCACGGGGGGTATGCCTATGTTACTTCGTACGCTGGACCGGTAGTGATAGATCCCAATTACGAACAGCGCGGCTTTGTGGCAAAAGTAGATACAGCCACGCTGAAAGAGGTGAACAGGTGCATGGTGGGCTTTCAGCCCGATGAGCTGGAAATTGTAAACAACAAAATTTATGTTGCCAACTCAGGCGGATATATGGGTGCGGGAAGCACATCGGGTTACGAACGCACCGTTTCGGTTATAGATATAGCCACCTTTAAAGAAGAAAAACGTATCGATGTAGCCTACAACCTCGAACGCATAAAAGCCGACAGCCGAGGTAACCTGTGGGTAAGTTCACGCGGCGATTACAAGAAATTGCCTGCCTGCCTGTTTTTCATTGACCGGCAAAAGGGAGAAGTAACCGACACCATACCCATTGCCGCCACCAACTACTGGATTGACGATGATTTACTCTACGTCTACGGAACGGAGTTCAGCTACATTACCCACGACTGGGAAATCACCTACAGCATTGTAG
Organism: Proteiniphilum sp. UBA1028; assembly: GCF_002316955.1. NCBI lineage: Bacteria > Pseudomonadati > Bacteroidota > Bacteroidia > Bacteroidales > Dysgonomonadaceae > Proteiniphilum > Proteiniphilum sp. UBA1028. The sequence goes on along the minus strand of NZ_DCEN01000056.1, from coordinate 63,205 downwards.
ATACGCGGACACACGAAATTATCACCCGCAACATCATTACAGACGGAACCGACAAACGGATTGAAAAGCCCTACGGCATTATGGTAAACCCCGTAAACAAAGATATTTACATTACCGATGCCGGGAACTACGTTACTCCCGGCGCGCTCTACTGCTTCACCGCCGGCGGGCGAAAGAAGTGGGAATTGGAGGCGGGGCAAATTCCAGCGCATTTTGTGCTGGTGCCAAGTAAATAAAAAAGAAATAGCCCTATAAGACAGACATATATGAAAACAACTATTCACCTCCTTTTGGCTTTACTATTGATTTCGTCTTGTTCAAAACACAACGAGGTCATAGACAATGCAGAAAAAGAACCCGAAACTGAAGAAATTAGAGAGAATGAAGATACGGAAACAGCAACTCAAGATTTAATTAAACCAAAACTGAAAGCATCTTATAAAGAACAGAATATTTTTGAGATGGTAACGTTTAGCATATCAATAGATGGCAATGATTTTCCTTTTATGAACATCTTTACCTTATCAGCATCATACGATTCCATTGTGTGGAAAGTGATAAATTTAGAGAAAACCCGAAAGGTTTTCAGTTATTCCTCCGATTCCGAAAGTAATTCTGCAAACTTTACATTCCAATGGGGGCATAATTTCTTTTTACCCGACGAGTACAAGACCTGCCTGCTCGGATACAAAAATAATGCGGTAATTTATAGCGATACAGTGAGCATACAGATTACCGATAAAAAAGATTTTTTGGGTTATAACTGGATAGATATAACCAAACAGGGAGATCATACGGAAGGGTTTCAAGACGCTTTATCGGAAAATACGGAATTTGCCATCTTAAAAACTTTCCATAATAATATACCTGGAATACGTTTTTTTTTGAGAGACACTTCATCCGGAAAGGGAAAAACTCTTTCCGACTACATTACTCGGTTATATTCCAATCCAATCTACACGATCGAGAATACCGATTTATTGCGGAAGAAATATCAGACACTGTTCAATAACAAAATAGAAAATGCGCAACCACAAAGCATCTGGATTACTTCCACATCAACCATTGTTTTGTTGAAGTTCGCCCCCAAAGAAAATGCATTTGATTATGAAATATACGCTGAACCAAATAAATAATAAATCCTTTAAACAAATTCATTAACTCATAAACTCAAAAGCAAAATGAAACAGAAGATTCTTTTCGCCATACTATTCACGGCGATGCTCTTTACCGCGTGTAAGGAAGAGATTTTGGCTCCCGATATTTCGGGAATCGAAACCAGCGACTACCTGTTAAACATAGGCGACAAAATAACGCTGGCTCCCAGCGTCAAAAACCTGAAAGGGAATAATTACGAGTGGACGCTGAACGGGAAAAAAATTGCCGATGCCACCACCAACTACACCTTTGTTGCCACACAGCCCGGCATGTTTGTTGTGATTTTCAAGGCGAGCAACAAAGGTGGGGCAGCCGACGAGGCGTTTAAAATAGAGGTGGAAGCACCCATCGAAATTTCGTTCGACAAACCCATTTACACCACTTCCAAAAGTAATGTGCTTGAAATCACGCCCAAAATAACCGGTCCCGAACGCAACGACTACAAGTACGAATGGATGCTTTACGACGCCGTTATAGGAAAAGAAAAAAACATCAATTTTATTGAAGTTAACCCCGGCGACTACGAACTGAAACTCACCGTATCTGCTGGAAAACAATCCGTAACTACAACAACTTTTGTGAAGGTGGAAGAGGCAGACTATAAACAGAGCGCTTACACGCTATTAGAGTATTATCCGGCTCCGGCAAACGGGCTTGACTGGTCGCTTATTGGTGGAGAAACGATGTGGAATCGAAACGAATTTCCCTTAGCATACAACGACTTTATAAATAAAGCAACAGAGATAAGAAAAGGAAGCCCCGCTAACGGTATTCATCTTGGTTCCTGGGGAGGATACGCCACTTTTGAATTTGATCATACAGTAGCCAACATAAAAGGAAAAACAGACTTGGAAATTAGTGCGAAGTTTTCGCAATTTGATCTACCGCAGGTTTTTGTGGCATACGACAAGAATAAAAACGGAAAGCCGGATGAAGACGAATGGTACGAAATTAAAAACCACGATTGGGGTAAGGAAGATATGGCTAATTATGAAATCACCTTCACGTATGACCGTGTTGAAACAGACGAAATGAGCCTTAATACTTATTTTGAATGGAAAGATAATCAAGCTGAGCAGCAATTGGGAGAGGTTCATTACAGTAAAAGATTATCAAGTTCCATTACAAACAGTGGCGACGTATCCACCAAAGGGTTCTTCCCCGGATATTTTATGATCGATAAAGAAAGGAAAGAAGTAATAAAACTAGACGGCTGGCCAAGCGTCATTACCCGGAAAGGAAAACGCATAACACGTGATGTTACTGGTGGCAACTCATTCAATCAAAAACTGAACATTGATATTGATGACGCGGTAAACGAAAAAGGGGAACGTGTTTCGCTTATCGGAATAAACTTTGTAAGAGTACGAAAAATAGTATATCCGTTTGAGAAAAACTTTTCTGTAACACCTCAGGTAGTGGAAGATGCCAATATGAAAGAGGGTAGAATTTTATATGTGGGCCAAATCTTAGACAAACACATATGATACGAGTAGAATAATCTTTTAATTCCTATTAATAAAATGAAATCAATCAACAAATACACATTATACATCTTACTTGCGGTACTTTTCGCTGCAAGCTGTACCAAAGAAGCCGAAGTGGGTATTGTTCCCGTTATTTCGGGACTCGAAAGCGAATACATCGCCACCGTGAAACAAACGTTGGAACTGAAACCCACCGTAGAAAATGCACCCGATGCCATTTATACGTGGCTCCTTAACGGAGTGGAAGAAAGTACTGCCGCCACCTACACCTTTACCGCGCCATCGGTAGCCGGAACGCACACGTTGGTGTTTCGCGCCGCATCATCGAGCGGAATGGCACAAAAAGTAATCTCCATTGAAGTGGGCAACTTCACCCCCATAAACGCATTAACAAATACTGTTTTACCGCTGGAAACGCCCAGGAGTTTGGAAGGAATACAAAACATAGAGTGGCAAGTAATCAAAGCATCGAGCGATTTATACCGATTGGAATATTCCGAAACGGAAGTGCCTCAGTTCATCTCGGCAAAAACCGGACGTTATACCATCAAAGCTATCACACCCGACGGGTTGGAAGACGGATATATGATACTGGTTCGTGCCGGAGAAAAAGTGCAATCGCCCTACATTTCGCACGTGTTTGACTATTTGCCCGCTCCCGGACAATTTGTAAACAAACTACCCAAATATGATGAAGGCGACACGCACGACGATATGGTTGCCAAAACTGCCTCTCATTTGGTGGGTGAAAATGCCACAATGATTACCCTCGGCGGCTGGGGGGGATACGTTACGTTTGATTTTGACCACACCATAGCCAATGTTTCGGGTAAACGCGATTTCACCATCAACGGAAATGCTTTTGGCGCAGCAGCCAATCCCCGTCCCGATGCACCTTTTGGCGGTAGCTGTGAACCGGCGGTTATTATGGTGGCTTACGATAAAAATAAAAACGGAAAACCCGACGACGATGAGTGGTACGAAATTAAAGGCAGCGGAAATTTTACTGCAGAGAATGAGTCGTGGTATGAAATGGCTGTGAACAATAAAAACGACGTGCGCACTTTCCGCGATTACGAAATGACATTTTACCGTCCTGTTAACGATGACGAAGCACCTATAAAAAATTATATTTATTGGACAGACAACCAAGGACAGGAAGGTTACAAAGTAAAGAATGGGTTCCACAAGCAGAGTTACTATCCGGGATGGATAAAAGAAGACAAGATCACCTACAAAGGTATCCGCCTTGCCGATAATGGTATTGACGAAAGTGGACAAGGTAGCTATTACGTGCTTTATGCTTTCCGCTACGGCTATGCCGATAATTACCCCAACCACTCAGAAAATGCCGGAATCGACATCGATTGGGCAATAGACAAAGAGGGCAAACCTGCCAACCTTCCCGGTATCGATTTTGTGAAAGTATATAACGGCGTGGACAAAGAAAACGGTTGGTTAGGCGAAGCATCTGCCGAGATTGCCGGCGCATACGATTTGCATATGAGAGGTATAAGTTTTAACACGATAAAAGAGTAATTCCCGGTCTGAGGAGGAAAATATTTACCTTTGTCAAAGCTTCAAACTTTGACAAAGGTATTCACAAAAACGGCAATTAAAAAAACAGCAAACAAAATTCACCGGAAATCAAGCCGTTTTCTGTCAATTTTCGAATCCACGATGTTTCGGTTTCATAACGGCATGTTTCCGTGCTTCTTAGGGGGATTTGATTCTGTTTTGTTGGCCGTCATTTCCAATGCCTGAATTAACTTGAAACGGGTGTCTTTGGGCAGGATGATCTCATCAATATATCCTTTTTCCGCTGCACGGTAGGGATTTGAAAAAAAATGGCTGTATTCATTCACGGCATGCTGTTTCTCCACCTCGCCGGAAGAACGGTAAAGGATATTCACGGCTCCCGCAGCGCCCATCACGGCGATCTCGGTATTCGGGTAGGCAAAATTCACATCAGCTCCCGACTCCTTGGAAGACATGACCACGTAGGCACCACCGTATGCCTTTCGTGTGATGAGCGTGATTTTAGGTACGGTGGCTTCCACATAGGCATACACAATCTTGGCGCCGTGTCGGATGATGCCGTTGTGTTCCTGATCGCGACCGGGAAGGAATCCGGGTACATCCACAAAAGATATAATCGGAATATCGAAGCAGTCGCAGAACCGGATAAATCGTGCCGCCTTATCCGAAGCATCAATATCAAGTACTCCAGCCAGATAAGCCGGCTGATTTGCTACGATCCCCACGGGACGACCTCCGAGGCGTGCAAAGCCAATTACCATGTTTTGTGCGAACTGCGGCATAATCTCAAAGAAGTAATTCTCGTCGGCTATCTCTTCAATGAGCTTCTTTATGTCATAAGGAAGATTTGAGTCTTCGGGAATCAGTGTCTGCAGCCCGGGTGATTCACGATAGATGTTGTCCCGGGTAGGAACCAAAGGAGGGTCTTCCATATTATTGGAGGGGAGAAAACTCAGCAACTCCCTGATCATCATCAGTGTCTCTTCTTCGTCGTTTCCCACAAAATGAGCTACTCCGCTTTTGACCGAGTGAACACCGGCGCCACCCAACTCCTCCTTAGTCAATGTTTCGTGGGTTACTGTTTTTACAACATCAGGACCGGTAACAAACATGTAGCTTTTCTCTTTTACCATAAAGATAAAATCGGTCAATGCCGGAGAATAACAGGCGCCACCCGCACATGGACCCAAGATCGCTGAGATCTGGGGAACCACACCCGATGATTTAATATTTTGATAAAAAATGTCGGAATAACCACTGAGGGCCGTCACACCTTCCTGTATACGTGCTCCGCCTGAGTCGTTCAACGCAATGACCGGAGCTCCGTTTTTTAGTGCCAACTTTTGTACTTTGACAATCTTATTGGCGTTTGACCGCCCAAGAGATCCCCCAAATACGGTAAAATCATACGCATATACGTAAACAAGACGACCGTCAATTTTTCCATAACCACATACTACGCCATCCCCTGGGATGCGCTTGTTTTGCATATTGTATTGATGTGTTTCGTGAAGTACCAGTTTATCAATCTCCACAAATGTACTATCATCCAGCAGTATGTTGATTCTTTCGCGTGCTGTCAGTTTACCTGCCTCTTTTTGCTTCTCAACTGCTTTTTCACCTCCGCCTGCCTCGGCTACACGGTTTTTTTCCTCAAAGTCCTCATATATTTCCTGTAATGTCATCGTTGCTATTGTTACGTTGTTTTGAATGTGATGAGTGTCTGATCCCGAATTACGGAATCGCCTTCTTCCACGTGAATTTTTTCCACAATGGCATTTTGAGCTGCCGTATAGGTACTCTGCATTTTCATGGCTTCCACCACAATGAGCGGATCACCCTGTTTTACTTCCATCTCTTCGGAAACCATTATTTTTATGATCTTTCCCGGCATGGGAGAAGCAATCGTTTCCTGTGCTTCTTCAGTTGCCGGTTGTCGTCCTCTTACATATTTTTTCTGTGGATGGGAAAGTTCGATATCAAAATAACGAAAATTGGTGGTGATTGTATATTTGCCATCCGAATGCCTCACAGATTCTGCATTATAGGAACGCCCTTCGTGCAGAATGGAGCAAAACCCGTTCTCAGACATTACCACGTCGATATTATATACTTTTCCGTCGACAGATATTTCCACCTTATTTCCATCTTTCGATAACAGCTCCACTTCGCACATCCTGTTGCCTATCTTTGCCTTCATGTTAATATATGTTTGCTGATAAGAAGATTAAATCCTCAATACTCCCTTTTGTTTGCCAAAAGCACGCCACCGACTTATTGGAAGGTTATCAATGGGCGAGGCTGAAGGCACGTCATTGCTGTTTACAATATAGTCAATATAGGCAGCAATAGTGGCCATATCCTCTATTTCATTGTCAATGCCGGCGCTTTTCTGCAGCTTCTTGCTGTTGTCTTCGATAAAATGCGTTGTATAATTACCCTTTACAAAATCTCGTGTATCCATAATTCGTCGGAGATAATCGATGTTGGTTTTTACCCCCGTGATCTTATATTCGTAGAGTACACGGCGCATCCGCTCCAGTGCATATACACGGCTGGTAGCCCATACGATCAGTTTGCCAATCATTGCATCGTAATAGACCGGTATTTCGTACCCATTGTAAATGTGACTGTCTACCCGTACACCAATCCCTTCGGGAGTTTGAATATGACGAATAATGCCGGGCGAAGGGGCGAAATTATTATCGGGATCTTCTGCATATATACGGCACTCGATCGCATGCCCCCTTTGGTGCAATCTCTTCTGGGTTAAGCGCAATTTCTTCCCGTTGGCTATATGGATTTGCTCCTTCACCAGGTCTATACCCAATACCTCTTCCGTAATGGGATGTTCCACCTGAAGGCGTGTGTTCATTTCGAGAAAGTAGAAGTTCATTTCCCCATCTACCAGAAACTCGATAGTTCCTGCCCCGGTATAACCAATGGACTTCGCTGCTCTGACGGCGATGGATCCCATTGCCATACGGGTTTTCTCATCGATAAAAGGGGAGGGACTCTCCTCAACGATCTTTTGGTGACGACGCTGTACCGAACATTCCCGGTCGAACAGGTGAATCACATTTCCGTAAGAATCGCCCAGAAACTGAATTTCTATGTGGTGGGGCGACTCAATGTATTTTTCGATATAAACAGAATCATTTCCAAACGAAGCCAATGCTTCCGATTTCGCGGCATCGTAAGCTTCCTGCAACTGTTTTTCTTCGTAAACCAGTCGCATCCCTTTACCTCCACCTCCTGCTGTTGCTTTGATAATGACAGGAAATCCTATTTTCCGACATACCCGAAACAGGTCCCTTGGCTTCATATCTTCTGAGGTGCCAGGAACGACAGGGACTTTTGCTTCCAGCATCTTCCGGCGGGCAGAGATCTTATCGCCCATTGCCTCGATGCTCTCTGCCGAAGGACCAATAAAAATGATACCTTCTGCCTTGCAGCGTCGTGCAAAATCGGCATTCTCACTCAAAAAACCATAACCAGGATGAATGGCATCGGCTTGAAACTGCTTTGCTGCACTGATAATTTTATCTGCTCGGAGATAACTTTCCTGAGAGGAGGCCAAACCTATGCATACCGCTTCGTCGGCATATGTAACGTGGCGTGAAGTACGGTCGACCTCGGAATAGACTGCCACAGTACGAATACCCATTTCTTTACATGTACGCATTACACGAATAGCTATTTCTCCCCGATTTGCTATTAATATTTTATTTATCACAACTCACAACGATTAAAATTGATTTTACCTTATACACCCGATTCAATTTTTCAAAAGAATATTATTCAAACAATTTTTAGTATTAATTGTTCCCGGATTGCACATATTTCATAGATGTGTGCATTATACAGATGATGCACCAAAAAAGGCACCCCATTTATCTGGAGTGCCTTTTTTGGTGCGAAATAGTCAGCAAAGTAGAAAATACAAATAATTTAAACTTTACCGGTCATGTTAAAATCCGTTAATTGTTCCTTTATAAAAACCGGTAACACATCGGTTATCAGGTAATGCAAGAGAAATCTTCAAATCGCTGATACCTGTACCGTCCAAAACTTTAATTTGTACGTTGGCACTTTGAAAAGCAGTTCTACCCGAGCTGTTACCAGAATAGGTCATGCCGTTTACGGCACCATTTACCTGCCATTCGCCTTGTGCCAAAGGGATTGTGAATATGGTGTCTGTCAGCGTGGCAGGAAAAGTCAATTCCATAAAATTATCGCCTGCAGCCCCTTGGCTGTCGGTATACAATTGGAACGTGAAGCTGTCGCCCGTGCGAAAAGACTTTCCATACCGGATGGATGTCTTCTTTCCATCAAAGGACAAATAGTTGTTGTCGGAGCCGATGTTTTCTCCTAAATTGTCGCAACTTGCCAAAATAAAAACAAGAGCGATTGCAGCGAATGTAGTTCTTTTCATTTGTTTGTGAATGTGTGTTTGTGAATGTGCTAAATTATAATGATTCTCAATTATCTACTTTACTCTCCAGATAACGAATCAATGTTTCACTCTTCTCCTTTTCAAATTTCAACTGCTCGATGTTGAGCAGCAGCGTGGATAGTTCAAAAGATTGGGCTATACCTTGTTTGGCAGCATCGTCCAACGTCATGGAGATGGTTCTGTTTCCAATAAAAGTCACCCGGATTGGTTCATGGGGGAAACTATAAATGAAACGGGCTACTCCGTTTTCGTTGTTCCCAGTATACCGGACAATCTCGTAGGTTTTGTCACTTGTCCGAAAACGGTAGTTGAATCCGTCGGAAGTGACGGCTAGCGTTTCGGCAAAACTGCCTTCTTTCGTGGATACTTTTATTTTACTGTGCTTAATAGGAGTTCCCGATAAGATACTCTCGATGAAAAAAAAACCCTTTTCGCCAACGCCTGAACGGAGACCATTTTTGTTCAACGACGATTGATAGGGATAAATTTTTGGATAGTATTCGCCAAATTCCTGATAACGATCGTCCCGTACATAATCGAAGCGTGTGAGTACCTCGCTCAACTGATTGTAATTTTCCCGTAACATGGAATCGCAAAAAAGGATGTTCCTTCTGTTTTCTGCAAGTCGTATATCCTGCATCAGGGCAAACCCCTCTTTAATCTCATTAAAAGATTTAGGATAAAGGATCTTAATGCTGTCAATCTTCAACTTGGCAAGTATATAGTTCGATTCATTGTATGCCTGTTCGGCTTCCGTTAAATAAGTTTTTGCATCTCTTTTCTTTCCTGAACAGGAGAAAAAAGTCAGCAATAAAAACGACAACAAGGAGAATCGAATAAAAAAGCGCATTGCAAAAGAAAATTTATCTTACAAAAATTACCTTCTACTCATCTTTATATTGCAAATTTACAAAATATATCGGCAAAATGGACGTTTTAAAGCCCATTTATTGTAAATTTGTAATTTATAACAGATAAGTAGCTGTAGTGAAGATGTATATGGAGATATCCCAAGAGGAGATTCAGTCTTATTTAAATATTCCTGTATTAAAGCTTATTTCACGTGTGGCAGATGAAAATAAACTGCCATGCTTTCTGATTGGAGGCTATGTGCGCGATTTCTTTTTGCGCCGTCCTTCAAAGGATATAGATGTGGTGGCCGTGGGTAAGGGAATCGCATTGGCCGAAGCTGTTGCGAGAGAGCTGGGCAGGCAGACGCATTTGACGGTGTTTAAAAACTTTGGTACTGCACAACTGAAGTTCAAAGATCTTGAAATTGAATTTGTGGGTGCCCGGAAAGAATCATACAGTCATGATTCGCGGAAGCCGATCGTAGAAAACGGTACACTGGAGGATGACCAGAAAAGGCGGGACTTTACCATCAACGCCATGGCTTTTTGTCTGAACAACGATCGCTATGGGGAGTTGCTTGATCCCTTTAACGGCATCCAGGATCTGGAGGATTTGATTATTCGTACCCCTCTCGACCCTGACATCACTTTTAGCGACGATCCGCTGCGTATGATGCGGGCCGTTCGTTTTGCCTCCCAGCTGGGCTTTGACATTCACCCCGATACATTCGATGCAATCGGGCAAAATAAGAAGCGCATTCAGATTGTTTCCATGGAACGCATCACGGACGAGCTCAACAAAATCATTCTGTCACCAAAACCTTCTATCGGTCTTAACCTTCTCGAAAAGACAGGCCTGCTGGATATTATTTTTCCGGAACTATCCGCACTAAAAGGAGCTGAAACGAAAGACGGGGTAGGGCATAAAGACAATTTTCAGCATACTCTCATCGTGCTCGATAATATTTCCCGCCAAACCGACAACCTCTGGCTGCGATGGTCTGCCTTGTTGCACGATATTGCGAAGCCCGTCACAAAGCGCTGGGATCCGAAACTGGGGTGGACATTCTACAACCATAACTTCATTGGTGAAAAAATGATTCCAAAAATATTCAGACGAATGAAGCTTCCCCAAAACGAAAAAATGAAATATATCCAAAAAATGGTGTCGCTACACATGCGTCCCATGCAGCTGGTGGAAGAGGAGGTGACGGATTCTGCTGTACGTAGGTTGCTTTTTGATGCGGGTGATGACATTGACGATCTGATGACACTTTGTGAAGCCGATATTACCTCCAAAAACCCGGAGAAAGTGAAGCGGTTTATGAACAACTTCAAAATTGTGCGAAAAAAATTGTTGGAGATAGAGGAGAAAGATCGTGTACGCAATTTTCAACCTCCCGTCGATGGGCAGGAGATTATGGATCTGTTTGGTCTCCCGCCGGGGCGCGAGGTGGGCTTGTTGAAATCAGCCATTAAGGAAGCTATTCTTGACGGTGTGATTCCCAATGAACACAGTGCTGCGTACAAATTTCTGCTGAAAAAAGCAAGTGAGTTAAATCTGAAGCCTCTCCCAGATAATTGATTCAGCCACGATAGAGGTAAATCCTCACTTTTTTATGAACTTTTAGGTTATAAAGATGTTTATCGTTCGAAATTTTATACGATTCACTTTTTTTAATCGTATGGAATTCAATGAGTCGATGGCGTTTCCGCGTAAATAATTTTGTTTTAGGTTAAATATTAATATGTTCGTTTCATTACTTAATTTACTTTCGCATAATCATGCCTCACAGATGGTCATTGATTCTGCATTTTGGATAGGGTTTATCATCCTCATCATTGTCCTGCTGGCACTCGACATGTTCGTTTTCCACAAAAAGGGAGAAGTAGTAAATGTGAAAAAAGCCTTGTGGCTGAGTCTATTCTGGATCTCTCTGGCACTTTTTTTCAACGTCTTCATCTATTTTGTATTTGGGAAAGAGCCTGCCCTGGAATTTTTCACAGCGTACGTCATTGAGAAATCATTGAGTATTGATAATCTTTTTGTCTTCATCCTTATTTTCTCATCCTTTAAAATTCATCCCAGATATCAGCACGACGTACTCTTCTGGGGTATTTTGGGCGCGTTGATCTTTCGGGCAATATTCATCTTTGCTGGCATCACCCTGATCGAACGATTCGCATGGATCATGTATATCTTTGGCGGATTTCTCGTAATTACCGGTATAAAGATGGTCGTGGACCAAGTGCGGACAAAGGAGAATGAACAGGAAGGCCAAATCAAAGATATGAATCAAAACCCTTTTGTGAAATTCATTCGCAGGGTTTTCCCCATGACTGACGACATGTCGGAGCCAACGTTTTTTAAAAGAATCGACGGGAAGAAGGTTGCAACACCTTTTTTTCTTGCATTGCTGGTTATTGAAATGACCGATCTCGTCTTTGCAATCGATTCTATTCCGGCCGTGCTCGCAGTATCGACCAACATGTTCATTGTCTATACATCCAATATTTTTGCCATTTTGGGTCTGCGTTCTCTTTATTTCGCCCTGAGAGGTGTGATGGATTATTTCTATTATTTAAAGTATGCACTTAGTGCCATACTCATCTTCATCGGAAGTAAGATGACCATCAATCATTATGCACACGAAAACGGATCTTCATTTTATATTGCCACAACCACATCCCTTCTGATTATTGTGACACTTATTGCAGTTTCCATCGTGGCATCCATCATTCGAAGCAAACTGCTGGAGAAAAAAGTTGTTGAAGAAAATGTAGGGAATCTATAAATTACGTTTTTTTGCCTTAATATTTCCCCTTATGTCTCTTTTTCTGCGAGTTTTTTTATTACTTTGCGGTTAATTTTGGAGTAAGTGCGCTTTCTCAATTTTTTGCCTTTCGTTTATCCGAAGATCGTATGTCGAACAAGAAAAAAGTATCCGTCGCCAGATTCTTAAATGCAAAAATAACATCCACAATCAGTATCTCACTGGTTCTGGTGTTGTTGGGACTGACTGTGCTGATTCTCTTTATGGGAAATGGTTTGTCGGATTATATGAAGGAAAATATGAGCTTCAATGTGATGCTTTCGTCCGATGTGAGCGATGCCCGGATCAACGAAATACGCAAAAATCTCGATGCACAACCCTTCGTTAAATCGTCACGTTTTATCAGTAAACAGGAAGCCAAAGACCAACTGATCAGCGATTTGGGTGAAGATCCTGAAGAGCTGCTGGGCTACAATCCCGCACAGGACTGCATTGAGATTTTTCTTCATGCCCAGTATGCGAATAACGATAGCATCCGGATGATCAGCACGGTTATCAGACAGGATCACAATGTAACCGACATGCTTTATCAGCAGGAAGCGATTGATCTCATAAACAACAATCTTTCCAAAGTGATGACGGTGTTGCTGATCCTCGCAGCCATCCTGTTATTTATCTCCTTTACGCTTATCCGCAACACCATTCGTTTAAGCATTTACTCCAAAAGGTTTTTGATTCACACTATGAAGCTGGTGGGTGCTACATCGGCCTTTATCAGAAAACCATTTGTGGTGAACAATGTTTATACCGGGATTATAGCCGGGATCATCGCAGATGGTATCATTTGGTTGATGATTGCCTATTTCAACCGGGAATATGTGTCGATACATCCCATCGTATCGGTTGTCGACCTGGGAATTATATTCGGGGTTGTCATTTTGCTCGGTGTATTCATTACCACCACAGCCACAGCATTTGCGGTAAACAGGTATCTAAAAATGCAAACCGACCAACTTTATTACGTATAAAACATTCATACGATATGTCACAAAAAAATTTTGCTCTCAGCACAACAAATCTGATCATTTGCGGGATTGCTATTCTTTTAATAATTGTCGGTTTTCTATTGATGACTGGTCCTTCCAGCTCTTTTGAGAATGGATTTGAACCCGACATTTTCAGTGCCAGAAGGATAAAAGCTGCACCCTTGGTTTGTCTTGCCGGATTCGTGCTGATGATCGTGGGCATTCTCTATCCTTCGAAAGTCAGAGCAAAAGGTGATAATCAATAATTCTGGCATCCATCTGTCCAAAACAACAACTTCATGAACATCATTGAGGCAATTGTTATTGCTGTAGTAGAGGGGCTTACAGAGTTCCTTCCCGTTTCATCCACCGGCCACATGATTATCACCCAGGAACTACTGGGTATAGAGAGTACTCCTTTTGTGAAAGCTTTTACCGTCATCATCCAGTTTGGGGCAATCCTGTCTGTGGTGGTCCTGTACTGGAATCGTTTCTTCCGCCTGAATGAAATTGTTGTATTCGATAAGCAGGCATTAAATGGTGTGCCGCCCGGTAAAAAAGGGTGGATAATTCTGAAACGACTTCTATACAAGTTCGATTTTTACTGGAAACTTTTTATTGCAGTCATACCTGCAGGAGTAATAGGTTTGCTGATGGGTGATTATATCGATAGGCTGCTCGAAAGTGTTACGGTGGTTGCCGTGATGCTGGTACTGGGCGGTATCTTTATGTTGTATGTCGATAAATGGTTCAATAAGCCGGTTCAGGATCAGTCGATGAGCTGGCAGCGTGCTCTCAAGATCGGCTTTTTCCAATGTATCGCAATGATTCCAGGTGTTTCCCGCTCCATGGCAACCATTGTCGGCGGTATGGGAACCAGGCTTACTCGGAAGAGTGCTGCCGAGTTCTCTTTCTTCCTGGCTGTGCCGACCATGGCTGCCGCAGCAGGATACAAACTGTTTCAACTGATGAAAGACCCGGTGAGTAGCGCGATGTTGAAAGACAATGTCACATTGCTGCTTATCGGGAATATGGTGGCGTTTATCGTGGCTGTTTTTGCAATCAAATTTTTTATCGATTTCCTTACCAGATATGGATTCAGGGTGTTTGGAATCTATCGGATCATAGTAGGTTCCGTTTTGCTTGTCCTCATCCTTTCCGGTGCCAACGTAAGCATGTAGTCAATGGATTTTATAGAAGGAGAAATTATACATATCGACAAACCGCTTCACTGGACATCATTCCGGGTGGTGCGGGTTGTCCGTGCAAAATTATGCCAGAAGCTGAAGATAAAAAAGTTGAAGGTAGGACATGCAGGTACGCTCGATCCGCTTGCAACGGGTGTGATGACTATCTGCACAGGAAAAAAGACTAAACAGATAGAAACGTTACAGGCACTGACAAAAGAATACATCGCGCAGATCCGGTTGGGGGCAACGACGCCTTCGTTTGATCTGGAAACAGCGATTGACGCCGAATATCCAACCTCTCATATCACCAAAGAGTTGGTTAATGAGGTCCTTCAAAGGTTTAGAGGTACAATTGAACAGGTACCGCCTCTCTTCTCTGCCGTGAAGGTTGAAGGGAGAAGAGCATATGAATTTGCGCGCAAAAATGAGGATGTTGAACTAAAACCCAAATTATTGGTTATAGATGATATCGAATTAATTTTTTACGATCTGCCGGACATTACCCTTCGTGTGGTGTGTAGCAAAGGTACTTATATCAGAGCACTTGCCAGGGATATAGGCGAAGCGTTGCATTCGGGTGCCCATCTGACTGGACTGACACGCACAAGAGTGGGAGAGACTACATTGGACAAGTGCCTAAAAATGGACGAGATAGATCATTTTATAGAAGAAAATACAATAATCATATGAAACTTTCACAATTCAAATTTAATTTGCCGGAGGAGCTCATTGCGAAGTACCCTGCTACACATCGTGATGAAGCACGTCTTCTGGTTGTACACAGAAAAACCGGTGAATTGGAACACAAGGTGTTCAAGGATCTGCTTGAGTACTTCAAACCGAAAGATTTTTTCATCTTCAACGACACCAAGGTTTTTCCCGCACGACTTTATGGGAATAAAGAGAAAACAGGAGCAAAAATAGAAGTGTTCTTATTGAGAGAGCTCAATCCTGATCAACATTTATGGGATGTTTTGGTGAATCCTGCCCGAAAAATCCGTATTGGAAATAAGCTCTATTTCGGTGAAAATGAAGAGTTGGTGGCAGAGGTTATCGATAATACCACGTCGCGTGGGCGGACACTACGATTCCTGTACGACGGGCCTTACGATGAGTTCAAAAAGCAACTGTTCGCCATCGGTGAAACACCCATACCGGAGTATCTTTCACGCGAAGCAATGCCAGAAGATGTGGACAGATATCAAAATATCTTTGCGCAAAAAGAGGGCGCAGTTGTCGCCCCTGCAGCAGGTTTGCATTTCAGTCGCGAGTTGATGAAAAGAATGGAAATCAGAGATATCGAATTCGGTTTTCTCACGCTTCATAATGGACTTGGGGCTTATCGTATGATCGATGTGGAGGATCTGACAAAACATAAGATGGAGTCAGAACAGATGATCATCACCTCAGAATTGTGTAAGAAAGTGAACAAAGCCAAAGACGAAGATCGAAACATCTGTGCTGTGGGTACTTCCGTCCTTCGTGCAGTGGAAACCACTGTGAGTACCGATGGGCATTTAAAGCCCCGGGAGGGATGGACCAATAAATTTATTTTTCCACCCTATGAATTTACACTCACGAACAGCCTGATCACCAATTTTCATTTACCCTATTCCACACTGTTGATGATGGCGTGTGCATTTGGAGGCTATGAAACGATCATGGATACTTATGAAGTAGCCATCAAGGAAAAATATCAGTTCGGAGCATACGGTGACGCAATGTTGATTGTGGATTAAAACCCTATGGCACTTTCCGTAATTTTGGCCTTGGGTTCCAATCTGGGAGATAAACAGCAAAACATCGAAATTGCACTCGATAAGATTGAAGAGCGGGTGGGAAGAATAACTTCCCTATCCGCTTTTTATGTAACTAAACCCGTAGGGTTTCATTCAGAGCATAACTTTGTCAACTGTGTATGCGAAGTAGTTCTGAATATTGACATATTTACCCTATTCGCAATATCTCAATCCATTGAAATAGAGATGGGTAGGTCTAAAAAAAGCATAAATGGCTGTTATGCTGACAGAATCATCGATATTGACCTGATCATGGCGGGCGATTTAATTGTTGACACACCCGAACTCACCATACCGCATCCTGCATTTCATACGCGCGATTTCGTACTAACACCTTTGTGTGAAATAGCCCCCGATATGGTTCATCCGATTTTTGGAAAAACCATTCGTCGATTAAAAGAGGAACTGGACCGGATGCAGTCTGTGGAGTAGGCTTTGTATGTTTTCTTGCCGGAAAGAGTGACTCGTTTGTGAAATATTAATATTTGTAAAAATTGATGATCCCGGCCAGGAAAGCGAAAAATATAAAGAAAAAAATTGCATATTTGTGTCTTAAGGTCTAGAAGAATTTCTCATTATGGCTCTCTTTGGTAATAATTATGATTATTTTCTGGGTTACGCTCTCAGTGGAGGAGGGGCTAAAGGTTTTGCCCATCTGGGAGCGTTACGCGTGTTGGAAAAATGCGAATTAAAGCCCGATATCATTGCCGGGACCAGCGCAGGGGCACTTGCCGGAGTATTTTATGCTGACGGGTACCATCCCGAAGAAATTGCCGATCTCTTTCGCAAGAGAGAGTTTAGAGAGTTTGTTGAGCTTACAATACCCAAAACCGGTTTTTTGAAGAGCACAGGATTGCACAGCTTTCTGAAGAAGAACCTGAGAGCCAGACGGTTCGAGGAGCTTCAGATGCCATTTTGTGCCGTAGCTACCGACTGGAACAGAGCAACTACCGTTGTTTTTTCCAATGGCGACGATCTGGTGGATGCCGTGGTGGCATCCTGTTCTGTACCCGTTGTCTTTTCCCCACAGCATATCCACGGCGTACAATATGTTGACGGAGGCCTATTGAAGAATTTCCCTGTTTCGGTAATCCGAAAGAAATGCAGGTATGTAATTGGTGTAAATGTATCGTTAATGTTACCCCCTGCCGGAAAAAATAATATCAGGACCATGATGGAGAGGACGTTTAACCTGATGTCCAATTCAAACACCCTGTTCGACAAAACATACTGCGATGTCCTGATCGAACCGCAGGGAATAGAAAAGTTTTCGATGTTCGACCTAAATAATCAGAAGATAATTATGGAAGCCGGGTATCACTATGCTGCCCTGAAAATGAGCGAAAAAGAATCGTGGAGGATCGTTGAAAAGTGCCACAAACATTACCAACTGACAAAAAAAATAAGTACTCAGATTGATCGTTTCAGAGGAGGTAAATCATAAAAAACGTATGCACTACAATAAACTTTTTATATATCAGTTACTACCCAGATTATTCGGAAATAGTGCTACGGAAAACAAGTACAGCGGCACTATCGAAGAAAATGGTTGTGGAAAATTTGACGATATTTCCCAGGATGTACTGAAAAAAATAAAAGAGAGCGGATATACCCATGTGTGGTACATTGGTATTATAGCGCACGCTTCGGCAACGGATTACACCGGTTTCGGCATTCCGGCAGAATATCCGGAAATCATCAAGGGAAAGGCGGGTTCACCCTACGCTGTGCGTGATTATTATGATGTGGATCCCGATCTGGCAACGAACATTCCACAAAGGATGCTAGAGTTTGAGAATTTGGTTTATCGTACGCACAAAGCCGGATTAAAGGTGATTATGGACTATGTGCCCAATCATGTGGCACGGAACTATCGGTCGGTCTGTAAACCTGAAGGAATTCCTGATTTCGGGGAAAAAGACAATTCACTCGTCGGTTTTTCACCCAAAAACAACTACTATTATCTCCCGGAAAAAGAGCTGGAGATTCAACTCTCTCCGGAGAAACTGACCAGATTTACCTATAAAGAATATCCGGCAAAAGCCACGGGAAATGACTGTTTCACTCACAGACCGACTCAATACGATTGGTATGAAACGGTGAAGCTTAATTACGGTGTGGATTACCTGAACGGGAAAGCGGTACATTTTGACCCTATCCCCGATACATGGTTGAAAATGAGAGACATTCTTCTCTTTTGGGCAGAAAAAAAGATTGACGGCTTTCGTTGTGATATGGCAGAGATGGTTCCGCTGGCTTTTTGGAGATGGGTAATCCCTCAGATAAAGACCAGATTTCCCGGAATTATTTTTCTCGCAGAAATATATAATCCGACTGCATATCGCGATTTTTTAAAACACAACACCTTTGATTATCTGTACGATAAGGTTGGCCTGTACGATACATTGCGCGATGTGGCGTGCGGTTATCGACCCTCTTCCGACATTACATTCGCGCTGAATAAGGTGGGTGATATCCAACACAAAATGCTCAACTTCCTGGAGAATCACGACGAGCAACGACTGGCATCTGATTATTTTCTGAAAGAGGGTGAGAAGGGAAAGGCAGCCATGATTGTTACCTGCTGCATCAACAGGAACCCTGTGATGGTTTATGCCGGTCAGGAGTTTGGGGAAAGAGGTATGGATGAGGAGGGTTTCAGTGGAAAAAACGGCCGTACAACCATCTTCGACTATTGGTCAGTAGACACTCTTCGCCGATGGAATAATTACGGCAAATGGAACGACAATCTGCTGAGCGAAAAGGAGAGGGAATTGCGCGATTTTTACTGCCGTCTGATCAAATTATGCAACGAGGAAGAAGCTCTTTCAAGTGGACTTTTTTATGATCTGATGAGCGCTAATTATGAAAATCAGGATTTTGACTCCACCCGTTTGTTTGCTTTTTTAAGAGGCAATCAAAAATCACTGTTGCTTGTCGTTGTTAATTTCGATCGAAATATGCAGGAATGTAGCGTGAATATTCCCACCCATGCATTCACTTTTTTCAATGCAGAAGATACCGGCGAAGGTATTTTGACTCCTCTCCTGCATAAGGAACAGAGAGAAATTCTTTTTTCTCTCGAATATCCTTTCAGAATAAAACTTGCACCCTGCACTGGAGAAATATATCGCATTTCTTTTTAAGAAAAATCTATTTATTGCGTATAGTTTTTGTATTTTTGTAGAAACTTTCGTTCGATCAAAATTATTGATTTCAAAGAGAATAATCTCGTAAAAAACTTTTTATTGTTTTCAAAATTAAAAGCATGCAGGAGAGACCTTTTAAAATCTTTTCGGGTAGTAAATCACGTTATTTTGCCGAAAAGGTATGCAACAGCCTAGGTTGCCCGTTGGGTAACATGATTATTGAACATTTTGCCGACGGCGAATTTGCCGTTTCTTACGAAGAATCGATTCGTGGCAAACAGGTATTTCTTATTCAATCCACTTTTCCCAATTCCGATAACCTGATGGAGTTGTTGCTGATGATTGATGCGGCAAAACGTGCCTCAGCAAAATCAATCGTGGCTGTCATACCCTATTTTGGATGGGCACGACAAGACAGAAAAGATAAACCACGCGTGAGTATCGGCGCAAAGCTAATTGCCGATATGCTGGCAGCTGCCGGAATCAACCGGTTAATAACCATGGATCTGCATGCCGACCAAATTCAAGGCTTCTTCAACGTCCCCGTAGACCATCTTTATGCGTCGGGGGTATTTGTTGAGTACATGAAGCAGCTTGATTTGAGCAACATGGTGATTGCCACGCCCGACGTGGGAGGTACGAAACGCGCCAGCGCTTACTCAAAATTTTTGGGTTGTCCCATGGTGATCTGTTACAAGCTCCGCAAAAAAGCGAACGAAATATCGGATATGCAAATCATTGGTGATGTGAGGGGAATGGATGTGTTGCTAATCGACGATATTGTGGATACAGCCGGCACCATCACCAAGGCTGCCAACCTGATTATGGAGAATGGCGCTAATTCAGTGAGAGCCATTGCAAGCCATGCCGTGATGTCTGATCCGGCTTCAGAAAGAGTGGACCAATCGAATCTGAAAGAAATTATTTTTACGGATAGCATCCCTTATTCGAAAAGATCGGAAAAAGTGAAGATCCTTTCCGTAGCAGACATGTTTGCCGACTCCATCATGAGAGTATGCAACAACGAGTCAATCAGCTCGTTATACGTAGTATAACAACTCTGTAGCGTGCGGCAGCACCCGAAGATCCCTGTTTACCTCCTCTGTCAGTTGTTTTATCCCTTCAATTAGATTGACACAGCATGGCAAACAGGGATTTTTTCTACACATTGATATAATTTATGGAAAAGAAAGACTACGCAACCAACGGTTTTAGTACATTTGATTGTTTATGTTCAATATGATTTCACCAAAAAAAATGTCATGATTTACAAAATTGAAGAAATTGAAGGCATCGGGCCCGTGTACGGAAAAATTTTAAAAGAAGCGGGCATTACAAATGCCGATATACTGCTTGAGAAATGCAGCAGCAAAACCGGTCGCACGGCTTTGGCTAAAGAGACCGGTATAGATGAGAAATTGATTCTGAAGTGGACAAATCATGCCGACTTGTTTCGCATTGATGGAATTGGTCCTCAGTTTGCCGAACTGCTTGAAGAGGTTGGTGTGGATACTGTAAAAGAACTTCGGACCCGAAATGCCGAAAATCTTTATGCAAAAATGCAGGAGGTGAACGAAAACAAGAAACTGGTCCGTCGCCTGCCATCACTTAATCAGCTTGTGTCCATGATTGAGAATGCTGGCAGGGCAGAAGCGCGGATGACGTATTAAAAAAGGTAGTGAAACTCACACGGCCGAAAAAACAACAACTGTGTGGGTTATATCAGAGAATAATCTTTGATTATTCTCTGTAGTAGTCCTTTGCATGCATCTTCCAGCAAATCGAGCACCAGCTCAAAATCCGATGAATTGCCGTAATAAGGATCGGGTATTTCGTTGTAATACCCATACTGCAACGAGAATTGTGTTATCAGGTGAATTTTTTCCACCTGTTCGGGTTTGTCAGCGAGTGTTTTCACACTGTTATAATTGTTTTGATCCATTACGACGATATAATCGAAATCGTCAAAATCGCTTTTTCTAAATTTACGGGAATGACTACAGAAGTCATATTTTCTTTTCTCCCCGTGAGCGCGCATTCTTTCATCCGGCAACTCTCCTTCGTGCCAGCCCGATGTGCCGGCGGAGTCCACTTCTATGACATCCTGAAGATCATTTTTTTCCACAATACTTTTCATAATACCCTCTGCAGCCGGTGAACGGCATATATTTCCAAGACAGACAAAAAGCAGGCGGATTTTCTTTTTCTTTTCTTGTGTGGACTCCATCTTTTTCAAACAGTTTTTTTATAACCTTAACAATTTCTGCAAAGATAATAGATTTCTCCCTAAGTCCAAAAAATATGGAATAGATTATTCATAATGAGGCACCCGGGTAGTGTAGCATTTGTATTTTCTGATTATTTCGTTACCTTTGCAGGCTTCAGTGTATTGGTACTAAATAGAATGACAGAAATAGACAAATATCAACAAATTAAAAGAGGTACAGTGGTCCGGGAGGTTACGGCCATAATATTGCACGACGAAAAGAGCAAACTGAAAATTAAAAAGAACAAGATTGCGCGCGCGTTTTATTTTATCGGAGGCACAATATCCCTGGCGCTTGCCATCCTCGGCATTGTTGTTCCCGGCCTTCCGGTCACCCCCCTTGCCCTTTTATCGGCCGTGCTATACGCGAGAAGTTCAAGCAGGCTCTATAATTGGCTATTGAACAGTAAGTTACTTGGTCCCCGGATCAGGAATTACCAAAGGCGGAAAGGCGTAACACGCAAAGGAAAGATCGGGGTAATTGCTTTTATGACGACCATGGTGCTTTTCTCCTCGTTCGTTGTCATCCAAAATATATCCATAAGAATGGTAATCCTTGCTCTCGGAATAATCGGTGCAGTGGTAGTATGGTTTTTTGTGCCTACGGCAAAGAGCGACACGGCTGTACCTGTTGACGCGGTTTCGTCGCCCGAAGAGGGGGAATTACCCGCGTAGGTAGGCAAAATAATATTTCACGACCTTCTTCGATAATAACTCAATATTCAGCATATCAGATGCTTTGGAAATATCTTTTACCGTACCGTCTTTGTAAAGGATATCGATGCTGTCATCTTTTTCACTGTACATATCGGTCGTCACAATATCCGACGAAAGAAAATAGGCAGCTTCGTGGGGACTCAGCCGGTATTTCTTTCTGTATCCATCCAGCAATGCTGTATATTTTTCTTCCGAGGTACGTTGTTCAGTAATTTCAATTTTGAATAGCTTCCGGTTTACCATTGCATCGCTCAACACAGACAACACCTTGTCATCGTGAGTGGACCACACCTTTAGCGAAGTCCATATATCATTGTCATCCAGACTTATAAAGTGACGCATTGCTTCTCCGTTACCGGTGAAGTCGGCCATCGTGGTCTCGTTCCTTAAGAAAAAGGAGAGGGCAGGCGAGGCGAACAGCTTCTCACCGTTCAGGGATAGTTCCCGGGCACGATGAAGTGTATTTATCATCATCTTCTCTGCTGCCAAAGCTGTTTTATGCAGATAGACCTGCCAGTACATCAGCCTCCTTGACATGAGAAAGTTTTCGATGGAATAAATTCCTTTCGATTCTACCACCAACTTGTCGTCCTTCACTTCCAGCATCTTGATGATCCGTGCCGATCCAATATTACCCTCGCTTACACCTGTGAAAAAACTGTCGCGCCGTAGGTAATCGAGCCTGTCCACATCCAATTGTCCACTCACAAGTTGATGAAGAAACCGTTTGGGATAATTGTCGGTAAAAATATCAATGGCTGCCTGCAGCTCTCCTTTCCATTCGTTGTTCATCTGCTGCATCAGCAACAACGAAATGGTTTCATGATTGATGTGTGTCACCAATGTATGTTCCAGAACATGGGAGAAAGGACCGTGTCCGGTGTCGTGCATCAGAATGGCAGCCAAGGCTCCATTATATTCGGACTCGGCAATAGGTTGTCCTTTTTCTTTCAGCGTTTTAAGTGCCTCGTCCATCAGAAACATAGCCCCTATGGAGTGATGAAAACGCGTGTGCTGGGCTCCCGGGTAGACAAAAGAAGCCAATCCCAGCTGTTTGATACGGTTCAGCCGTTGTAGAAAGGGGTGCTGTATCACCTCATATACAAATTCGTTGGGTATACCGATAAACCCGAATACCGGATCATTGATTATTTTTCGTCTCATCATTATGGTAGTCGACGCTCAGTCCTTCTGGAACAGGATATTTGCCTGCATTAGTTTGTGTTTTGGCGTCATGAGTCGGTGAACTTCAAATATTTATCAAGCATCTCTTTCATTTCCTGTTGAAGCTTGCGCGCTTCTTCCCCGGCGGCGATGGCGTAGTTCTCTCCGGAGTCAGCATAAATGACCCCCCGTGATGAATTCACCAGCAGTCCACATTCCTTATTCATCCCATAATGGCATACTTCTTCAAGAGATCCTCCCTGCGCACCCACACCGGGTACCAGGAGAAAATGACCGGGCACGATCCTTCGCACCTCTTCAAACAGTTTGCCTTGCGTAGCGCCCACCACGTACATCATTTGCTCGTCGGTAGCCCATTCACGGGAAACCCGCAACACCTTCTCAAAAAGGCGTTCTCCCTTATCGTCGGCCGTCAGCTGAAAGTCATATGATCCCTTGTTGCTGGTAAGTGCCAGCAGAATCACCCACCGCTGTGGATAAAGCAAGAAGGGCTTCACGCTGTCCTCGCCCATGTAGGGTGCCACAGTAACAGCATCCAGCTTCATTTGGTCGAAAAAGGAACGGGCGTACATCTCGCTGGTATTCCCAATATCTCCCCGCTTGGCATCTGCAATAACAAAATGTTGAGGGTAGCGTTGCCGGATATAAGCCACTGTTTTTTCAAAAGCCAGCCATCCCTTCAAGCCCATGCTTTCATAAAAGGCCAGATTAGGTTTGTAGGCTACACAATAGGGAGCGGTAGCATCAATGATGCCTTTGTTGAAGGTGTAGAGCGGGTCATCGGCATCGAGCAGATGTTCGGGAATTTTTTTAATGTCGCTGTCGAGTCCTACGCAGAGGAAAGATTGCTTTTTTTGTATCTCTTCAAAAAGTTGTTGTTTTGTCATATTTTCAGTTTGATACCTCAATTATTTCCAGGTGCCAGGCATCGGGAATGATTGCGGAGTTGTCAGAATTTTCGTCCAGAATATTTTATACCGATACAATTTTATCTCCTTTTTTTGGAGAAAACAGATAAATCAGATCGGTTGTACTTGCCGACGAGGTATTGAAAAATGCCATGGGGCGATGGGTGATATCATGTTGTTGAAAACTTAAAGGAATTATAAATCGGCTTCCTTCATTCTTTCCGCGTTTTCACTCACCATCAGCTGATCAATCACAGCCTGGATGTCGCCATCCATAAAAGCTGCAAGATTGTAGATGGTGTAGTTGATGCGATGATCAGTGATGCGTCCCTGTGGATAATTGTAAGTGCGGATTTTGGCGGACCGATCTCCTGTGGACACCATGGTCTTCCTTCGGGATGCGATGTCGCCCTGCCGTTTGGAAAGCTCCATGTCGTATAGTTTTGTGCGTAGCATTTGCATCGCCAGCTCCCTATTTTGTAATTGCGAGCGGGCCTGCTGACATACAACTACTATGCCGGTGGGTTTGTGCGTCAGCTGCACCTTTGTTTCCACTTTGTTCACATTCTGTCCCCCGGCACCACTGGAACGTGCTGTATGGAAATCGATATCGGCCGGATTGAGTTCCACATCAAACTCTTCCGCTTCAGGCAGTACGGCCACCGTTGAAGCCGAAGTATGCACTCTTCCCTGTGTTTCTGTCTGTGGCACCCGTTGCACGCGATGTACACCCGACTCATATTTTAACGTACCGTATACATCGCTGCCTGTAATTGTAAATATAATTTCCTTATAGCCACCGGAAGTCCCTTCGGTAAAACTGACCAGTTCCGTTTTCCAGCCTTTACTTTCGCAGTAGCGGGTATACATCTTGTAAAGATCGCCGGCAAAAATGGCTGCTTCATCGCCTCCGGTCCCCCCCCGGATTTCCATAATCACGTTTTTCGCATCCTCAGGATCGGCGGGAATGAGTAACAACTTAATCTGCTCTTCCAGTTGGGGCAACGAAGCGGTGTTCAATGCAAGTTCCTCGTTGGCTAGCTGGCGGAGATCTGTATCGGATTCGTTATCAAGTATATATCTAGCTTCTGCAATACTGTCAAGTGCACTTTTGTACCGATTGCGCACAGCTGCAATCTTTTGTAGTTCACTGTACTCTTTGTTCAGTTTTACGTAACGATCCATGTCCGATATCACGGCCGGATCGGCAATCAGTGTGGCTACTTCCTCGAAGCGGGTGACAAGATGTTGTAATTTATCCAAAAGTGAGTTGTCTGACATAGATTGAATCTGAAGCTTTTTAAAGAAATTTAAAACGGCCGAATTCGCTTTCGATCACCAGTTCCCGCACATGCGATTTCTCCACATGTCCCACAATCCGTGCATCTACATGAAACGACTTTGAAATTTCAATCACACGCTGTGCATGCTCTTCGGGAAGATATAGTTCCATCCGGTGTCCCATGTTGAATACTTTGTACATCTCCTTCCAATCGGTTCCGGACTGTTTTTGGATCAGATCGAACAGAGTAGGGACAGGGAATAGACGATTCTTTACCACTTTCAAATTATTGCCCAGGAAGTGTAAAATTTTGGTTTGTGCACCACCTGAACAGTGAATCATTCCGTGAATATGTTTTCTCAACTCTTTGATTATCTGTATTATAACTGGTGCATAGGTGCGGGTGGGGGAGAGTACTAGTTTCCCCGCTTCCAATCCCAGCTCTTCAATCTCGTCCGTGAGATGAAGGTTTCCCGAATATACCAGATCTGCTGGTATGGAGGTATCGTAGCTTTCCGGATATTTCTGTGCCAGATAATTGGCAAATACATCGTGACGCGCCGAGGTGAGCCCGTTGCTACCCATACCGCCGTTATATTCTTTTTCGTAGGTAGCCTGTCCCGATGAGGAAAGCCCTACGATCACATCTCCAGCCTGTATGTTACCGTTGTCAATTACATCGGAACGTTTCATACGACATGCGACCGTACTGTCCACAATAATTGTCCGCACCAGATCACCCACATCGGCTGTTTCTCCACCAGTGGGGTAAATGTTCAGTCCAAGTGACGAAAGTTCTTCACACAGCTCGTTGGTGGCGTTGATGACGGTGGAAATTACTTCTCCGGGTATCAGCTTTTTATTTCTACCGATGGTGGAAGAAACCAGTATATTGTCCGTAGCACCCACACAAAGAAGGTCGTCCACATTCATGATCAACGCATCCTGGGCAATACCTTTCCAAACGGAAAGATCGCCTGTTTCCCGCCAATAGACGTAAGCAAGTGACGATTTCGTACCAGCGCCGTCTGCATGCATGATGTTGCAATATTCCGGGTCATTACCCAGGTGATCCGGAATAATTTTACAAAATGCCTTTGGAAAAATACCTTTATCAATGTTTTTAATGGCGTTGTGTACATCTTCTTTCGATGCGGAAACTCCACGCTGATTGTATCGTTGGTTGCTCATTGTTGCTGATTTATTCAATGTATGCAAATATTATGCGCTACAGAAGTTGCAGTTTGTGTAATTTTGTGCAAAGATAATAAATATACCATTCAACCGGGGACTTTGTTGAATGAAAAAAGCAAACTTGAATTCCTATAATTACTATTATGTTTAATCAAAATATTCATTTCGACCAATAAATTCCAGATTTGATCATGCAGTCATCCCTATTGTGAATGAAGAGCGATACCGGACCGATATCGCTCTTCTCTTACTATAATTTTCTATGAAATGAATCTGGACGTCAAATCAGAGATTCAATTCTTTTTCTACTGCTTCAAGTTCCGAAGCTTTGTCAACACCCATACTGCTCAGATTGTAATAAACGTTGCGTAATTTGAGTAATGCGGATTCGAGTTCATGCTTTTCGGCGTTGCGACCTCTCAACAGTGTTGCATATTTTTCCAACGAAGGCAATGATTTTTGATAAAGCTCAATGGTAATTTTATCGTTGGCGACCTGTTGTTGTCTGTCGGACAGCATGGCCGTTTTTTCCTTTAGATCCTGAGCCTGAAGAATATAGTTCACAGCGATAGCCTCGAGTGCTCTTTCGCAGTTGGGATCTTGTGTCAGTGCCTTGTTATACTCGGCCTCTGCAGCGGCATAATCGCCCTTCTCAGCCAATAATGCACCTTTTACACTGTTGAGATCACATGCATTGGATGGGTCGTTGTTAATTGCCTGATCAAGATAATTCATTGCTTTTTGGGTATCTCCCTGGCGAATAAATACGTTGATAAGGTTGGGAATGAAATACTTGCTGGATGGAAATCTTTCGGCTCCGAAATTCAACGTTTCGAGGTACTTGGCAGTATCCCCCAAGCTTACATATTCGCTGGCCATCAATTCGTAAATGTCGCTTTCTTTGTATGCACTGTTTTCAATGAAAGGTTCTTTGGCAGCTCGTTCCAACATACTCAGCGCCCTTTTGTGGTCTTCAGCCTGAATGGCGGTGATGATGGCATAATATTTGATTGTCTGGAAAGTGCTGTCCTTGACGAAAGCATCCGCCTGTCCCTCATACATCGGCAATGAAGGAATATCCCAGTAGATTTGGAAGAAATCGGTTGCTTTGTTGTAATTCTTTTGTTCGTTGTAATAAACTCCACCATTTATGTAAAAAGGATGGTTGGCACGGAGAATACCTGCAATGTCTTTCCGGAACTTATTCTTAACCTTGCCTTTTGCATCGGGAAGTTCACCCAGTGAGTCTGCTTTCAGGTATGGCTCATAAGAGTCGTAGAGACCGTCGTACATGACCTTGTCGTTCGCTTGTTTACCGAGCATGGCATTTGTTCTTTGGTTATCAAAAGCCTTGTTGCCTATATCGCCCATTACTTTCCATGTTTCCGGATCGTTTGCAGTCTCCGGATGAGTGGATGCTTGCTTGATCAGCGTACGAGCTTCGTTTAAATCGTCACGGCCCAATGCTCTTTTAGCATCTTTTAATGCCGACTTTTGTGCAAAGATACTCCCTGCTGAAAGAACGGCAATCATAGTAAGGAATAAGATTTTTCTCATTTTACTCATTTTTTAATGTGATTAAATTGATGTTATTTAATACGATTTTGTTTATTCTTTTCTTGAATGTCTATTGAAACTCACTGCAAGCATTTGGTTTCAATTTTCGTTTGTTATTGACTTTGACTGAAAGATTGCAAAAAGTTTAAAATGGAAATTTATTCTTCACTATCGAAATCATCTTGATTGCCGTTAGCATCTTCAGATGGAGCTTCCTCATCCAAAACTTCCGAATTTACCTTGCAAACAGAGGCTATCTCATCGTTTCTTTTTTCCAAATTAATAAGGCGTACTCCTTGAGTAGCTCGTCCCATGATGCGAATATCGGAAATATTCAGACGTATGGTAATTCCTGATTTGTTAATTATCATTAAATCATTATCGTCTGATACACTCTTTATGGCTACCAATTTACCTGTTTTTTCCGTAACATTCAGTGTCTTAACACCTTTTCCTCCTCTGCGGGTGATTCGATAGACCGCCTCACCATCTTCGTCATCGAGCCGCGATCTTTTGCCATACCCCTGTTCTGAAACCACCATAATGGTATTCTCCGAATTGGGTTCCATACAAATCATGCCGATCACGCAATCTTCCCCGTCTTCATCGAGAGTCATTCCCCGCACACCTGTAGCAGTTCGTCCCATTGGGCGCACATCATCTTCTTGAAAGCGGATAGCCCGACCGTTACGGTTCGCCAGGATCACATGCTGTTTACCGTCCGTTAATCGTACCGATATCACCTGGTCTTCTTCCCGGATGGTAATGGCATTCACACCGTTCTGTCTGGGCCTGGAATAGGCTTCAAGCAACGTCTTTTTCACAATACCCTCTTTGGTGCAGAACAGCAGGTAGTGAGAGTTGATGTAATCCTGGTCAGTGAGCGTATCTACCCGCACAAAAGCAGTAACGCTGTCGTCCGGATCAATATTCAACAGGTTTTGAATCGCCCGGCCCTTGGAGTTTTTGGTACCTTCGGGGATTTCAAATACACGCAGCCAGTAACATTTACCCTTTTGGGTAAAGAAAAGCATGTAGTTGTGTGTAGTGGCCGGGTAGATATACTCCACGAAATCTTCTTCCCGCGTATCGGTTCCTCTGGCACCTACCCCTCCTCTGTTTTGGGTATGGAAGTCCGTAAGCGGGGTACGCTTGATATAGCCCATATGGGAAATGGTAATCACCATTTCATCGTCGGCGTAAAAATCTTCCGGATTCATTTCTTCCGATGCGTAGATGATCTCCGAGCGGCGCTTGTCGCCATATTTTTCACGGATTTCAATCAGCTCATCCTTGATCACCTGCATGCGCATTCCTTCGTCGTTCAGGATAGAGTTCAGGTGGGCAATCAGTTTCTGTATCTCGTCGTATTCAGCATGGAGCTTATTCTGCTCAAGACCAGTCAACTGCCTTAATCGCATCTCCACAATCGCACGCGATTGAATATCGCTGAGCGAAAATCGCTCCATCAAACGCTGTATGGCCTCCTGGGGCGTAGAGGATCCCCGGATGATGGCAATCACCTCGTCGATATTGTCGGAAGCAATGATCAACCCCTCAAGAATGTGAGCACGCTCCTCCGCCTTTCGCAATTCGTAGCGGGTACGCCGGATGACCACATCGTGACGGTGCTCCACAAAGAGCTCAATTATCCTTTTGAGGTTCAGCAGTTCGGGGCGTCCTTTCACTAGCGCAATATTGTTAACACTGAACGAAGATTGCAGCGCAGTCAGTTTGTATAACTTATTGAGGACAATGTTTGCATTGCCGTCTCGTTTGATATCCACCACAATACGCATACCGTCTCTGTCTGACTCATCGTTGATGTTGGATATTCCTTCGATCCTCTTCTCGGTGACCAGATCGGCAACATGTTTGATAAAATCGGCTTTGTTTACCAGGTAGGGAATTTCAGAAATGATGATCTTATCGTGTGTCTTCCCCGACTCTATCTCTGCTTTTCCGCGCATTACAATGCGCCCCCTGCCCGTCTCGAATGCCTCCTCAACGCCTTTATATCCATAAATATAGGCTCCGGTAGGAAAGTCTGGAGCCTTGATATACTGCATCAATCCTTTGGTATCGATATCGTTATCATCGATGTAAGCGATGATGCCATCCACACATTCTGTAAGGTTGTGCGGCGCCATATTGGTGGCCATCCCTACAGCAATACCGGAAGAACCGTTCATCAACAGATTGGGAATGCGCGTGGGGAGGACAGTCGGCTCCTGCAGTGTATCATCAAAGTTATATTGAAAATCGACCGTCTCCTTGTCGATATCCCGCAACATCTCTTCGGCAAGCTTATTCAGTCTTGCTTCGGTATATCGCATGGCGGCGGGACTGTCTCCATCCACACTACCCATATTTCCCTGTCCGTCCACCAGAGTATAGCGCATGCTCCAGTCCTGTGCCAGTCGAACCATGGCGCCATATACAGATGAATCACCGTGCGGGTGGTACTTACCCAATACCTCACCGACAATTCTGGCAGACTTCTTGTGGGGCTTATCGGGAGTATTGCCCAGCTCCGACATACCAAATAAAATACGCCGGTGTACTGGTTTAAATCCATCCCGCACATCGGGCAACGCGCGGGAAACGATCACGGACATCGAATAATCGATGTACGATGATTTCATTTCATCTTCGATATTAATCTTGATGATTCTGTCTTCCTGATCAATCATATTAAAATGTGATAATTCTCTTCAATAACTTTTTGTATGTAGCTCATTAATAGGCAAATAAATCTCTTAAAGAGTATGCCGTTTGATTACACTAAGATACGGCTTTTCTTTGGATTTAACAAAAAACAGAGAGACATTTGCTCTCTGTTTTAATCTTTTTTATGTGGCTTATTTTCCGTGACAGCTTTTGTACTTTTTACCACTACCACAAGGACAGGGATCGTTTCGGCCTACCTTTTTCTCTACGCGGATTGGTTCCAGTTTCTGGGGTTGTCGCGGTTGCTGAGCCGCACTATTTTCCCCTTTTCCGGGTACCATGCCGTCCGAATCTTCTTTTTGGGTCCGATACCGACTGTAGTCGGTCTTTTGCTCCGGGGCGGCCCGGCGAACGCTGGCCGGATCCTGCACCGGTATCTGGCCACGCATGAGAATGGAGACAGCTTTCGAATTCACATCGTTGATCATTTCCCGGAAAAGGCTAAACGATTCCAGCTTATAGATCAGGAGTGGATCCTTTTGCTCGTAACTGGCATTCTGAACAGATTGGCGCAATTCATCCATTTCGCGGAGATGCTCTTTCCAATCTTCGTCGATGGTATGTAGGAGAATCGATTTTTCAAAAGCTTTCACCAATGCTCTGGAACTTGTTTCATAGGCTTCTTTCAGGTTGCAGGAAATATTATATACTCTTTTCCCGTCGGTAATGGGAATGAGAATATTCTCGTACATAGCTCCCTGGTTCTCATAGACCTGTTTTATGACCGGCTGGGCTACCTCGGCCAATCTCTCGGTCTTACGTTTGAATGCTTCAAAAGCTTTGGCAGTAACAGCCTCTACCTGCTCCTCTTCTTTCAGGCCCTTCATATCCTGCTCCTTAAAAGGAACTTCAAGTGCCATTACCCGAAGAAGGTCGAGTTTCATGCTCTGGTAATCATCTTCATTTGACTCCACAATGTTGCGGGCTGTTTCCGAGATCATGCTGGCCACGTCATTGTCAATGCGTTCTCCCATCAGAGCGTGGCGGCGACGTTTGTAGATCACTTCCCGCTGCGAGTTCATTACATCATCATACTCCAGCAAACGCTTGCGAATACCAAAATTGTTTTCTTCCACTTTCTTTTGGGCACGCTCCACTGATTTGCTCAACATGCTGTGTTCCAGAACATCGCCCTCTTTGAAGCCCATCTTGTCCATCAATCCGGCAATGCGTTCTGTGGCAAAGAGTCGCATTAGGTCATCTTCAAGCGAAACGAAGAAAACAGATGAGCCCGGGTCTCCCTGACGACCGGCACGACCACGCAGCTGACGGTCCACACGCCGCGATTCGTGACGTTCCGTACCGATAATGGCTAACCCTCCCGCGGCTTTTACATCGGGAGACAGTTTGATGTCGGTACCGCGACCGGCCATGTTGGTAGCAATGGTCACCACACCACTCTGTCCTGCGTGCGCCACAATTTCTGCTTCACGCTGATGGAGTTTGGCATTCAGCACATTGTGCTTTATTTTCCGCAACGCAAGCATGCGGCTCAGTAACTCGGAGATCTCTACGGAGGTAGTTCCCACCAATACCGGTCGCCCGGCGCCAATAAGCTTTTCTATCTCCTCAATAACTGCGGTATATTTTTCGCGTTTCGTCTTATAGATGCGGTCGTTCTGATCGTCGCGGATAATTGGCTTGTTGGTGGGGATAACCACCACGTCCAGTTTGTAGATATCCCAAAACTCACCTGCTTCGGTCTCGGCAGTACCGGTCATTCCTGCAAGCTTACTATACATCCGGAAGAAATTCTGCAGGGTGATGGTGGCAAATGTCTGCGTTGCAGCCTCTACTTTCACGCGTTCCTTTGCTTCGATAGCCTGATGAAGACCATCGGAATAACGACGTCCTTCCATAACACGCCCTGTTTGTTCATCGACAATCTTCACCTTGTTGTCGATCACAACATACTCATCGTCCTTCTCAAACAGAGTATAGGCTTTGAGCAGCTGATTCACCGTATGTACCCGTTCCGATTTAATGGCAAAGTTTTGCAGTAGTTCGTCTTTCCTTGCGGCTTTCTCCTCGTCGGTACCGGCCGAGTGTTCCAGATCCGACAGTTGCGAAGCAATGTCGGGAAGAATGAAAAATTGCGGATCATCCGATTTTCCGGTCAGCATGTCGATTCCCTTGTCGGTCAGCTCAATGCTGTGGAGCTTTTCGTCGATTACGAAATAGAGCGGATCGGTCACGATGTGCATATTGCGCATCTGCTCCTGCATATAAAATGCTTCGGTCTTGAGCATGGCAGCTTTGACACCCTGCTCGCTAAGAAACTTAATCAACGGTTGGTACTTCGGCATTCCCTTGTAGGAACGAAAAAGCAATAAAGCACCCTCTTCCTGTTCTTTGGGATCGGATGAAGCCATCTTCACTTTCGCCTCGGCAAGCAGGCGGGTAGTGAGGTCGCGCTGCGCTTTCACAATTACCTCCACGCGGGGACGGAACAGGTCGAACAGCTGGTCATCGCCCTTGGGTACCGGGCCTGAAATGATCAACGGTGTCCGTGCATCGTCAATCAGCACCGAGTCCACCTCGTCCACAATGGCATAATTGTGCTTCCTTTGTACCAGATCTTTGGGGGAGACAGCCATGTTGTCACGGAGATAATCAAAGCCAAACTCATTGTTGGTTCCAAAGGTGATATCCGCCTCGTATGCCTTGCGACGTGCATCGGAGTTGGGCTCGTGCTTATCGATGCAATCGACAGATAGACCGTGAAACATGTACATAGGCCCCATCCACTCGGAGTCACGCTTCGAAAGATAATCGTTCACGGTCACCACATGCACCCCCTCGTGAGTAAGTGCATTTAAAAATACGGGAAGGGTGGCGACCAGCGTTTTACCTTCTCCCGTAGCCATCTCGGCTATTTTACCCTGATGAAGCACCACACCGCCAAAGAGCTGTACATCGTAGTGAATCATGTCCCAGGTAATCTCGTTTCCTCCGGCGACCCAATGATTCTGATAGATTGCCTTCTCTCCTTCAATACGGACAAAATCATGCGTGGCAGCCAGATCACGGTCGAAACTGGTTGCTGTGACCACGATCTCTTCGTTTTCGGTGAAACGGCGGGCAGTCTCTTTCATGATAGAGAAAGCATCGGGCAGTATCTCGCTCAACACCTTCTCATATTTCTCGGTAATATCTTTTTCTAGCTTATCGACCTGGTTCCATACGGCTTCACGGTCGTCCAGGTCAATCTCTTCCATGCCGGCCTTTAACTTCTCAATCTGTGCTCTCTCCTCTGCGACCTGCTCCCGGATATGTTTTTCGAGCTCTTTCGTTTTTTCACGAAGGTCGTCGTTAGAGAGTTGTTCAATGGCGGTATAAGCTTCTTTTATTCGCTTAACGACCGGATTTATTTCGTTCAGGTCGCGCTGAGCCTTGTTTCCAAATATTTTTGAAATAATGTCGTTGAATCCCATATTCTGTATGTTGTTCTTTTATTGCGGGATGCATCTGTTGCCTCCCATATTGAATGATTTCGATATAAATGTGTTTTCTGTATCAAAACAGTTCTTTCAGAATCTCTCCGCCGGCTGCGTTGGGAGCTCTGATACGCAAACGATAAGCCACGCTGGGCGCTATTTCTGTTGCTTCAATGGTTCGTTCAACCTTTTGCGGTTTAATGTTGCTGCCAAAAAAGATTACCGGAGAGACAACTGCATTGTACCGTACCCGGTATGAATCGGACGACTGTGGCTCAATCACCTTCCAGCCCGGCTGTAATTCCAGAAAAAGATCGCCCGATACTCCTTTGTAATACCCGTTCCGGTAATATTGTACATTTTCGTTGTATGCACCGTGGAGCATCTGGTGCGAGGTGATCACATCCTGCACACCTGCAGATTGGACAAGAAACTCGGCTGCTTTTTGCTGAAAATCAACTAAGTCAATCTTTTTGTCTTCCAGAAGCTTCCTGTCAAAAAAGATCTGGCAGTTGTAGTATTTCTTGATCCATTGCTCCCGGCCATAAAGTGCCATCAGGTACATATTAAGAAGTGCCTGGCTCCGGTCCGGATGAAAATCACCGCCCGACGTAACCATCCCTTCGGGAAGGGTCTCCTGCTCGTTGAAGTAGCCAGTAGAAACCACGAAGATCAGTGTGTTTTTAATTCCCACTGTTGCCTCAATGGCATCGAGCAATTTGCCAAGCTCCTGATCGAGACAATAGTAGGTATCCTGAATCTCTACCGAGTAATTTTTATCAAGAGCCTTCTCGTAGTTCCCTGCATAAAAAGTGAGAGCCAGGTAGTCAGGATTCATTCTCTGCCCGAGAGAACTGGATTCCAACACCTTGATTGCCATCTCAGCCACCTCCCTGTTCACATAGGGCGACTGTTTGAACAAACGTATATTGTCTTTCTTGTCTAGTCCGAAGTAATGCTGAAAATTATACCGGTTTTTAGTATAGGGGAAAGCATTGTAACGCGCTATATCGATAGCAGGTCGCCAGGTAATGCTGCCGATTGTATTCGTGAGTGACTGGGCGCTGCGGTTATACTGATCTACTATCGGCTGTTTGTTTTTGTAAAAGGTTGTGGTAGCCCATTTGCCGGTAACATCTTCAATCCAGTATGCACCGCTGGCAGCATGCCCGCCTGAAGCCAGCGCCTGCGAGGCGTCGGGCGCAAAAGCATAAATATCGGACTGACCGCCCGAGGCGATCTTCAGTTCATCGGCAAGGGTGGACACTTTTATGGGGAGTGGCGACCGCTTGTCGGTAGTGAAATTTCCCAAATAGTTATCGTCGAAAAAGGAGAATTCCTCCCGGTTCTGTGCAACGATATACTTTTTTTCAGCAGTGATACCGTGATAAGAAGGATTGGCTCCGGTAAAAATGGTGGTAATGGTAGAGGCTTTGTCAAGATTCGGAAAGTCGTAATGCACATTGCTGTACACCAACCCATTGGCAAGCAGCCTATTAAATCCTTTCTGTCCGAAAGTATGGCGAAACATCTCCAGATAATCGCCACGGAGCTGATCGATAGTAATTCCCACAACCAACTTGGGCACTTCTCCCGCAGGATTCTGTGCACATAGTGCGGTAATCGAAAAGAAAGCCACCAAAGAAGATAATACCCTGATCATTATACGTACACATCATTTACCGATTCACTGTCCCCATCCCGCTTTGAGATATCTGCTCGATCTGAATCGCTTGTTTTTTAATTTCATTTTTCTCCAAATAAGTATGTTTGTGCCCGATCTGAGCCACAGACTCATTGAGAATGGGATAGTAGCTGCCGGTAATGTTTGCGGTATCAACCACCATAATAATAGAAAAAGCGTTAGGACTGCAAAGTTAATGATTTGATAGAAATAAACGACGTTCTTTGCCGATTTTACCCAAAATAAAAAGGCCGCGATAAGTGCAAAAAGGTTTAACCAGACAAAATTCCAGTTGGGACGCATCGCAGGGTGTGCGGAAAAAAACATCATAAAAAAAAGAATTCCTCCTCCCAGACCGGCAATACCAAACAAGATGGTATCATAAAACAGGGTAAGCTTCGTTGGGCTGAGCTTGAACAGCTGAGTCAGGCTGATAAACAGGGTAAGCAAAAGCAGTAAAATAGCTGCAGCTAGTGGGGTAAACTTGCTGACCGCTTTTGGACTGTTTGTTTCGCTATTGGGCTCCAGTACGATTTCCTTCTGTTGTACCAGCGAAAAGCGTAATGTATCGTTCTTTTGTACGGAGGCATCATTAAAAGAGTCCATCAGATAACGGGGAATAAACATCTTCTCTCTCACATCGATGGTCCTGTCTGCGTCATTCCCAATGATCAGGTCGATGCCGAAATGCAGCCAGGGGTATCCTACTACGCACTCCTTCACCAGATCACGATATGTTTGCTCCTGAGGTGTGGGAGAATATTGGATGAGGCCATCCGCATAATGTTCCACCATATCCCGTGGACGGGTAGCGCAATTGTCGTAAAAATAATTGTATCGATATTCCCGGTTTTCCGGCAAGGCGTTAACAGAGAGGGCTTCGTAGAGCTGTTGTTTTTTGTCAGGAGACAGATTCAATTCCTGCGCTATTACCTGCTGGCCTCTGTGTGCATATTCCGACAAAAAATCCTGAAAAGAGGTAACTCCCAGAATATAGTCTGTCTCTCCCCTGACAAAGTGGTAGATGAAGTTGGGTTGCGAAGAATCAAAATAACCGTAATTGAAGACGGCATTCACACCCGTTGAATCGTCTTGTACAAAGATGGCCGTATGGCCAAACAGCGCATATACGGCCCCGTGCCAGGGAGAAGCGGTAAGCAGACTTATTTTTGCACTATCACTCAGCTGCACCTGGGCGGGTGCGGGGGAAACGGCGAGCGTAAGTAGCAGGAGCAGTACTGCCGGTATTAATCGTTTCATTGAATTTCTTTTATTTCATGAACCATCGCGTGACAAAAATAGACAAAATTGTGCTAAATTCATACTCATAAAACGAAAAAACGGCGATCTGTAATGACCGCCGTTTCATTTCAATACCTTTTTTCAGGAAAATTTTATTTTTTCTTGTTACGGTTTCCGTAACGGTTCATGAACTTATCCACACGTCCTGCAGTATCTACCAGTTTTTGTTTTCCGGTATAGAAAGGATGGGAAGCACTTGTGATCTCAAGTTTTACCAACGGATAAGTAACGCCATCTATTTCAATAGTTTCCCTCGCATTGATTGTAGAGCGGGAGATAAAGATCTCTTCGTTCGACATATCTTTGAAAACTACCGGGCGGTAATTGTTGGGATGAATTTCTTTCTTCATATGTTTTATTATTTTCGTCTCAATTTTCGGATGGCAAAGATAGCACAATCCTTTAAAATAAAAAAATAAATAGGTTTCTTTTTTCTTTTATCAGGATTATCTGTTAAATTGTGGTCGTTTTAACGTATCGAAAAAATAAACATGAGAATTGAGATTATTACCATTGGTGACGAATTACTTATCGGGCAGGTTGTGAACAGCAATGCAGCCTGGATGGGACGTGAGCTGACGCAGCATGGTTTCGTCATCACAGCCATTACCACTGTGGGAGACCATAGTGACAACATCATGCAGGCAATAGAGGTTGCTTTCGGACGGGCCGATATTTTGCTGCTCACCGGAGGTGTGGGACCGACAAACGATGATATCACAAAACATACGCTTTGTCGGTACTTCCATACTGCCCTGGAGTTTAACGACGAGGTTCTGCAAAATATTGAATCGGTCTTTTTGAAAAGAAATCTTCTGTTAAATCAGCTCACCCGGAAACAGGCATATGTCCCGGTCAGTGCCACTGTGATTCAGAATAAGGCCGGTACCGCTCCCATCCTCTGGTTCAACAAAGAGGAAAAGGTGTTGGTCTCCATGCCGGGCGTACCCTTTGAAATGAAAATGACTATGCGTGACGACATTATTCCACGCCTGCAAAAACAGTTTCAGGTAAAACAATACCTACGTCGCACTTACTTGGTATCAGGTATTACCGAATCGTCTCTGGCTACACGTCTTGCGGGATTTGAAACCATGCTTCCTACAGGCTTTTCACTAGCCTACCTTCCCTCTTTCGGATTTATCAGGCTGCGATTATCTGCCTGGGGTGCAGAACATGAACAGGAGATGAAACAACTGGGGCGCAAGCTGAAAATGCTTCTTGGTGACGAGTTTGTTGCCAGAAGCGAAAAAACAGCGGAGGCACTCCTCGGTGATAAGCTGCGCAAGCTACAGCTCAGGGTGTCCACTGCCGAAAGCTGCACGGGAGGATTCATTGCGCATCGTATAACCGCTATCCCCGGCGCTTCAGACTATTTTGAAGGCAGCATTGTATCGTACGATAACCGTATCAAAGAGGACGTGCTGGGTGTAGAGAAAAGCGCGATCGGAAAATTTGGCGTGGTGAGCCGGGAAGTGGTCGAACAGATGGCCAGGAATGTAGCAAACAAACTGAAGACCGGATGCAGCATAGCTGTCTCCGGCATCATGGGCCCCGAAGGAGGAACTAAGGAGAAACCGGTCGGAACAGTCTGGATATGCACACAAAATGGTGACGAGCAACTTTCCGTTGAATACCGGGTTGGCAGTAACCGGGAAGAGAACATCGAGCGTACAGCCAACCTGGCAATCCTCCAGTTGCTAAAGATGCTGACCCGTAAAGGCGTAACAGAATCAAATTGATGTAAACCCACAATAAGGGACAAGCACTTCCGGGATACGTATTCCCGCAGGAGTCTGGTTATTTTCCAGCAATGCTGCCATGATACGGGGTAAGGCAAGGGCACTGCCATTGAGCGTATGGCAGAGTTGTGTTTTGCGGTCTGCATCGCGGTAACGGCATTTCAACCGATTTGCCTGAAAGCTTTCGAAATTAGAAACAGAACTCACTTCCAGCCATCGCTGTTGCGCGGCAGAATATACTTCAAAATCGAATGTAAGCGCCGAGGTAAAACTTATGTCACCGCCGCAAAGACGAAGTATGCGCCAGGGAAGTTCCAACTTTTCCACCAGTGTCTGTACATACCGGACCATCTCATCCAGCCGTTCATAAGAATTTTCCGGCTTCTCGATGCAGACAATCTCTACTTTGTCAAACTGATGCAGGCGATTCAGCCCGCGCACATCCTTGCCATAGGAGCCTGCTTCCCGGCGGAAACATGCCGAATAGGCCGTATTCTTTACCGGCAACTCTTTCTCGTCAAGAATCACATCGCGATACATGTTGGTTACCGGCACCTCTGCGGTCGGAATCAGATAAAGGTCGTCCAATCCCACATGATACATCTGTCCCTCTTTGTCTGGAAGCTGGCCGGTGCCGAAGCCAGAGTCGCTGTTTACCACATAAGGCGGCTGCACCTCCAGAAATCCGGCATCGCGTGCACTATCCAAAAAGAAATTGATTAACGAACGCTGCAGACGTGCTCCCTTCCCTTTGTAGACAGGAAAACCCGCACCGGTGATTTTTACTCCCAGCTCAAAGTCGATAAGGTCATATTTTTTTGCCAGTTCCCAATGAGGAAGCGCATCGTCGGACAGTACCGGCATCACTCCGCCACTTCTTTCCACCATGTTATCTTCCGCTCCCTTTCCTTCGGGGACCGACTCGTGAGGAAGATTGGGCACAGTAACCAGCAGCTGCTCGATTCTAGCCTCTGCCTCTTTTAGAGTCTCATCCAGTTGTCTGGAAGACTCTTTCAATGCTACTACCTTCTCCCGGGCGGCAGAGGCTTCCTTCTTTTTTCCCTCTTTCATGAGTGCCCCAATGGACCTTGACAGCGCATTGACCTCTCCCAGGAGCGTGTCAAGAGATGTCTGCGTACTCCGCCTAAGATCATCAGAGGCAATTATCTGGGCAACGATCTCATGTGCATCGAAATGTTTTTTCGACAGGCGTCGTACTACCTCTTCGGGATTATCGTTGATAACTTTTAGTGTGAGCATAAAAAAAAATCACGAAAACGTTTAACTTTCTTTACGTCCGCAAAGATACAAAAAAACGAGATATCCCGGAGTCTTTTGTAAACTTAAAATAGCTGAAAGTGGAGTGTTTCGCGCAATTCTCTCTCTTTTTGTTTTTTCTGGCGATAGTAGCGCGAAATGTAATAAGCAAACCCGGCAAACGCACCGAGCATCACAATGTCTTTTATTGTACTGTTTTTTCTCATGATCAATATTTATTTATCTTTAATAACAAAAAAGTCTCAGTTAGGTTTTACTATTAGATGCGAAAGCGGAAAAAAAGCTGCACAAAAGCGGAAAAAAGTTTTCCTGCGAACAAAAAAAACGTTATTTTCCCTCTTCGTATAAAACATGGAAAACGTTTCTTGTGCTCTCCGTAATTTTGAACCGGTCGTCGGAACGTTCTCCCACAATCCACACAATTTCATCTCCCGAAAGAAGTACCCACGCATTCTCCTTATCTTTCAGGCTGAACTTGCGGTTCGTGAAATAATCACTTATCTTCTTTCTGCCTTTCATGCCAAAAGGAATAAACCAATCGCCTCGCTGCCACTTTCGGAGAAACAACGGGAACTTAAGCCGGTCATAGTCGGCATAAAGCAAATGTTTGTTTTTCTGGATGCAAACCGGTGTCTGCACGGTGCGGATGGTGAGATGTATCGGTGACGTTATCTCTTTGGTTTGTGGCTCAATCAAAAATGTTTGCTCCACGGTTTTGGTATCCGGCATCCGGTCAATTATGAAACAGTCTCGGTCTTTCATCACCCGATACGCCCCGCCAAAGAAGACCTTTCCCGGTGCAGCATCCATGCTTTGAGTGATATCATGAATAGAAGAGGGTTTGAAACCTAACGGCGAGAGCAACTCGAACAGGATGGATTGCGGGGAAACCGTTTTTCGTAATGCCCGAATATCGATTCTGTCATGTTGGAAAACAGCATCAATTGACTCCTGTACCGAAGCACTGTATACTTTTTCTGCTTCCGCCACGTTTTGTGCTGTGCGGTAAATTGCTTCCTTCACGGCAGGATTCATCTCCTCAAGTTTGGGAATAATACGCAGGCGGAGGGCATTCCTCCAAAATACATCGTCATTATTGGTGCTGTCAAATATAGAGGGGATGTCGCGTGATTCCATATATCGGACTATCTCTTCGCGCGACAGACATAACAACGGACGTATTACCCTGTTGTTCCTGGGTGAAATACCGGTCAGTCCTTTGATACCGGTGCCCCGGATAAGATTCATCAACACTGTCTCCACCGAGTCATCTTTGTGATGTGCCACGGCGATGGCCTCAGCTTCGTATTGCCTGCGCATCATCTCAAACCAGCGGTAACGCAGTTCACGTGCAGCCATTTCGATGGATATCTTTTTATCGGAAGCATACTGCCGGGTATCGAAATCGACATAAATAAAGGGGATGTCGACACTTTTACACCACTTTCTAACAAACTCGAAATCTCTATCCGATTCCTCCCCCCGGAGATGAAAGTTACAATGGGCTGCCATACACCGGTAGCCTAACAACGTGAGTATGTCGAGCAATGCCATGGAGTCCATTCCCCCGCTCAGGCCTACGATGACAGAAGCACTGGGAGAAAGCATTTTTTCCCTCTCTATAAATGAGCGTATTGTGTCAAGCATCTTTTTTCAGCAATCAGTATAATAAAACAAATGTACGAAATTAATTCTTTACCCGAAAACAGGCATAAATTGCCATAAAAAGTGTACTTTTGTGCTAGTAATAAATGGATAAGTGATATAGCATAATGATAGAAAAGATTGAGGCTCTTCTTTCAGAAATAGAGCAATTGACAGTTTCCACACCCGATGAACTTGAGGCCGCACGCATCAAATACCTCAGTAAGAAGGGAATCATTTCCACACTGATGGACGATTTTCGTACTGTACCTGCCGACCAGAAAAGGGAAATGGGCATGCGAGTGAACTCATTGAAACAGAAAGCGACAGAGAAAATCCAAACGCTCAAAGAACAGTTCGAACACAACATTTCAACCTCGACGGAGGTCGATCTCTCCCGCACTGCATATCCTGTTTCGCTGGGGACACGACATCCGATATCGATTGTCAAAGAAGAGATCTGCGATATCTTCAAACGGCTTGGTTTTTCTATTGCTGAGGGTCCGGAGGTGGAGGACGACTGGCATGTGTTCTCGTCATTAAATTTCGCGGAAGATCATCCCGCACGCGATATGCAGGATACTTTCTTTATTCAGAATGATCCCCAGATTGTGTTGCGTACACATACATCGTCTGTACAGACACGGGTGATGGAAAAAAAAGCCCCCCCCATTCGCATCATCTGTCCCGGCCGCGTCTACAGGAATGAAGCAATCTCATACCGTGCCCACTGTTTCTTTCATCAGGTGGAAGCTTTGTATATCGACAAGGATGTGTCGTTTGCCGACCTGAAACAGGCTCTTCTGTTTTTCGCCAAAGAGATGTTTGGCGAGCATACCAGTATCCGGTTACGCCCTTCTTATTTCCCATTTACGGAGCCAAGTGCAGAGATGGATATCTCCTGCAATATCTGTGGAGGTAAAGGGTGTCCTTTCTGCAAACATACAGGATGGGTGGAAATTCTGGGGTGTGGCATGGTAGATCCGAATGTGCTGGAAAACTGTGGCATCGATAGCAAAATTTATTCAGGTTATGCGTTGGGTATGGGCATAGAACGCATCACCAATCTTAAATATCAGGTGAAAGATTTGCGGATGTTTTCTGAGAACGATGTGCGTTTTCTGACTCAATTCCAGTCGGCACACTGATTTGTGCAGCACGCGTCATTTGCTCATTGCACCCGCTTTTTTTGACTTCACCGATTTTGAGAACAACTGAGTGTTTTCAAAGTCGGAATAAATTATAGAGAACAAGGTAAATTTGAAAATGATGAGTACAAAATATTTTATCCTACCTGCCTTTATTTTGGCATTCACCGCCATGCAGGCGCAAAAGACGACCCGTGTAAATGCCATTAAGGCCAACGACTATGGCGTAATCTATTCCCTCCCGAAAACATCGTTTGAAATCACAATCCTGGTAAAAAAGAGTATCTATCAACGGGGCGATTTCTATCCGTACGCTCAACGTTACCTGGGGATAGATGATCCTGTCACCGAAAACAGAGTTGTCTTCACCCTGGAAGATGTATCCGTAAAAAACAGAGGCATTCCCGATAAAACCAATTCATACATGGTGCAGTTTCAATCCAAGACCTTCGAACCCTATGTTTACCTCCGCGAGGATGGATTGATTGTCGCCGTCAATGCCGAACCTACTTCCATAGTATCCGAAGGTACGTCGCTTCCCCAGGGAAATAGACCTGCCGTAAACCCACGCCGGTTCCTTTCTCAGGAAGCACTGATGGCCGGATCCATCGCCAAACAGGCAGAGCTGGTTGCCCGGCAGATTTTCGACCTTCGCCAAAGCCGCACAGACATACTCACGGGGGAGGCTGAGAGCATGCCACCCGATGGAAATGCCTACAAGGTGGTGATGGATGAAA
Organism: Proteiniphilum sp. UBA1028; assembly: GCF_002316955.1. Lineage (NCBI taxonomy): Bacteria > Pseudomonadati > Bacteroidota > Bacteroidia > Bacteroidales > Dysgonomonadaceae > Proteiniphilum > Proteiniphilum sp. UBA1028. The sequence goes on along the minus strand of NZ_DCEN01000056.1, from coordinate 18,966 downwards.
TAGACCTGCAGGAAAGAGCATTGACTGAACTCTTTGCAGGGAGCTTGCAGACCGAGTACTTCGTTCGAACTTATACTGTGGTGCCCGATGTTGACGATATTGACAAAATGGTTATTGCCCGAATCTCCGAAAAGCTGGGCCCGGTGGATGCAGATAATCTTGCCGGAGAACCCATTCTATTGTCGCTTCAGAACAAGACACCCGAGGTAAGGCTTCAATTGCCGGAACGCGACGTGAAGCGGTTGGAGACGAAGTTCACTGAAGGACTGGTGTATAATGTTCCCGGTAAAGCGGAACTGACCATTGAGTTCAGAAACGAAATTATTAGGAGCATGGAAGCCGATGTCGTACAATACGGTTCACAGGACGTACTCACCAGGAAAATGTTCGACAATATGAAGCAACCTATCAAGGTTTTCTTTTACCCGGAACTGGGCGCAATCAGACAAATCATTCAGTAAATTATCGGCTGAAATATGCTTGAACGCCATTTACACATAGCGGCACAATGAAAATAAAAAAAGTTTAATCTATGAAACGAACATTTAAACCGTTTGCATCCATGTTGATGACGATAAGAGAGTTCCGATCCCTCTATTTTGCCGCGTACCTCCTCCTTGGAGCCGGCTTGTGGAGTTCATGCACCGGAGGTGCCGCATCGGGCAGATCTTCGGATATCCATTTCGACAGCATTGTTGTACAGCAACAGATTCCGTTGCTCCAGACATCAGATACGACATTGCCCTTTGCCGAAATAAGAATTGCGTTCACCTATCCTTCAAAATTCAGAAATCAGGAAAGCCTGTTCCGCTTACAACAAATATTTCAGGGAACCTTTTTCGGGGACAGACAGTACGATAGTATACCTCCGGGAGAAGCGGTGAAAAAGTTTGTGGAAGACTATAGCCAGCGGTATCGATCACTTTCCAACGCCTATTACGAAGACAAAAATCGGCTGAAAGGAGAAATGCCAGTCTGGTACTGGTATTACATGAACAACAGCAACAAAATATTGTTTCAAAACGAATCGATATTAAGTTATGCGGTAACATACAACGATTATGAGGGCGGTGCACACGGATCCCACAGGATTACCTATACCAATATCGATCTGAATGAATTGGTTACTTTGTCGGAAGAAGATCTCTTTGTACCGGATTACTACAAACCTCTTAGGGAGAAAATTGTGCAGGGACTCATGCATTCTTACCGCGTAAACGAACCCGACTCTCTCTTAGACAAAGGTTTTTTCACTATTGAAGATATTGTGCCCAACAACAACTTCTGGCTCAACAACGAAGGAATTCATTACAGTTACAATCAGTATGAGATCGCTCCCTATTCCATGGGAGTAATCGATGTAGCAATACCCTATACTGATTTGCAGGACATCTTGTTGCCCGGAGGAGTTATTTCACGTTACTTTTTATCTGAAAAATAGTGCCACCTCTCTTCGCCTGGGGTTGCATACAGATAAATTTTGAGTCGCTTTACATCAAAAAAAAGGGAGTCAGTTTGCCGGATTCTCCCTGTTTACGTATGAGTTAACTGCTTATCATTGCAACTCACCTGATTGGACTCATATCCGTTACATGCCGCCTGCACTCTTGAATTCAAGGTAAAGTATGATCGCAACCTCCTTGCCTATTCCCAACCCATCAGGATCGTAGGCTACGTGATAATCAATGCGGTTAATTTTATTTTTGGCAATAAATCCAACGGTCTCCGTACCATCCTCTGCCTTCACCACTCCGCCGTGCATCACATCAAATGTAACATCCTTGGTCACATCTTTGATCTGCATCTTGCCATGCAGTTTATATTTTTGGTCGTTCACTTTCTCAATGCGTGTACTCTCAAAGGTCATGGAAGGATATTTCTCCACTTCAAAGAAATCGGTACTCCTGAGATGATCGTCCCGCATAGGCACACTGGTATTCACACTGCCTACCTCTACATTAAAAAAAACGCGGGCATCCTCCATCTTGTTGATATTTCCGATAATCCCACCGTCGAATTTTTCAAACTTGCCGTTCACAAACGTGATTCCCATGTGCTTCACTTTGAAATTCACGGAGGAATGAGCTGGATCTATTTTATATTGTGTTTGAGCCATCAGCCCAAGACCAATAAAAAGGGCGACAAATAAAAAAGTTCCTTTTTTCATATACTATTAATTGTTTATATTTTGATTTACTACCTATTAACATGTAGGGTAAGTTGATTGTTCATCCAGCGCTATCCCTTTCGGCTATAGAATAAATTGATGAAAAAGCATTATCTTTGCACAACAAAAACAGCAAATCGGTTGTTACTTGAACGGGGAGGCATTCATAAGCCTGTCTCAATAAAACGGGCCACACAGGCCACAATACAAAAATAATTATGCAGGAATTGGATCAAGATCAAATATTAAACGACTTAACCACACAAGACTATAAATACGGGTTCACTACCAACGTAGAAACCGAAGTGATTGAAAAAGGATTGAACGAAGATGTCATCCGGTTGATTTCATCGAAGAAAGAAGAGCCGGAGTGGCTGCTTGATTTTCGCCTGAAGGCTTACCGTCACTGGCTGACGTTGAAATTGCCCGATTGGGCACATTTGCAAATCCCGGCAATCGACTTTCAGAATATTATTTATTACGCCGATCCCACGAAAAAAAAGTCGCCCAAAAGTCTCGACGAGGTAGATCCGGAATTGCTTAAGACCTTTGAAAGACTTGGTATCCCGCTTGAGGAACAGAAACAGCTCACAGGCGTTGCCGTCGATGCAGTGATGGACAGTGTCTCCATCAAAACCACGTTTAAAGAGGTACTGGCCGAAAAAGGCATTATCTTCAGCTCGTTCAGCGAAGCAGTGAAACATCACCCCGACCTGGTAAAGAAGTATATGGGAACGGTTGTTCCCTACAAAGATAATTTCTACGCCGCTTTGAATTCTGCGGTGTTCAGTGATGGATCGTTTGTCTATATCCCAAAAGGCGTTCGCTGCCCGATGGAGCTTTCGACCTACTTTCGTATCAATGCCGCCAACACAGGACAATTTGAGCGAACCCTGATTGTGGCCGACGACGACTCCTACGTGAGTTACCTTGAGGGGTGTACAGCTCCCATGCGCGACGAAAATCAACTGCATGCAGCTATTGTGGAGATCATTGCACTCGACAATGCCGAAGTAAAATACTCAACGGTACAAAATTGGTATCCGGGCGATAAACATGGCAAGGGCGGTGTATACAACTTCGTCACCAAAAGAGGCATCTGCAAAGGTTTTAACTCCAAAATATCCTGGACACAGGTAGAGACCGGATCGGCCATCACCTGGAAGTATCCTTCCTGTATACTGGCTGGAGACAATTCGGTGGGCGAGTTTTATTCGGTGGCGGTGACCAACCACTTTCAACAAGCAGATACAGGCACCAAGATGATTCATCTGGGTAAGAACACACGCAGCCGCATCGTCTCCAAAGGGATATCAGCAGGTAGCAGCCAGAACAGCTATCGCGGCCTGGTAAAAGTAACCAAAAAAGCAGAAAATGCACGTAACCACTCTCAATGTGACAGCCTGCTGCTTACCGATCATTGCGGGGCGCATACTTTTCCCTATACCGACATCCAGAATCCGACAGCTGTGCTGGAACATGAAGCTACTACCTCAAAGATCAGCGAGGATCAGGTTTTCTACTGCAATCAACGCGGGCTGGGAGAAGAAGAGGCTATCGGGCTTATTGTAAATGGATATGTGAAGGAGGTAGTCAACAAGTTGCCGATGGAGTTTGCTGTTGAAGCACAAAAATTGCTGCAGATCAGCCTCGAAGGAAGTGTCGGTTAAGCCGGCCATTTCCACAATGTGTCAATGTCTACCGGGACATTCTCCTACCAGTCAATGGGTTCTTTTCCGTGAGCCTGTAAATAGTCGTTCGTCCGGCTAAAGTGCTTATTACCAAAGAATCCACGATAAGCAGATAACGGCGAAGGGTGTGGAGACTTCAATATTAAATGCCTATTCGCATCTATTTCCGCTCCTTTTCGCTGTGCGTAAGCACCCCACAGAATAAAAACAAGATGTTCACGCTCGAGGGCAAGATGCCGGATGGCAGCATCGGTAAATTCTTCCCATCCCTTTCCCTGGTGTGATCCCGCACGATGTGCTTGCACGGTAAGCGTGGCATTCAACAATAAGACTCCCTGCATAGCCCATCTTTCCAGATTACCGGAACGGGGAACAGGTTTTCCCAAATCGTCTTGTATCTCCTTGTAAATATTCTGAAGCGATGGCGGTACAGCAACCTTATCGGTCACGGAGAAACACAATCCGTGTGCTTGCCCCGGCTCGTGATACGGATCCTGACCCACAATCACCACCTTTACTTTGTCAAAGGGACAACGGTCGAAAGCGTTGAAAATCAGCCTGGCGGGAGGATATACTATTTTTTTGGCATATTCCTGTCGTACGAAATCGGTCAGTCTTTCAAAATAGGGCTTACGAAATTCTTCCTGTAGATGAGCCTTCCAGCTCAACTCGATCTTCACATCCATGCTTTGTAATATTTATTGAGAATGCTAAAATACAAAAACAATTTCCATTAAAAAAAAAATCCTTCTTTTCTGAAGAAGGATCGGGGTATTGTTTACAACGTCGTTCATAATAAAAAAACACCTTGAGCCTTAGCAGATTCCCGCATCTCCTGCGGCCACAGGCTGGCCTGGATTTCCCCTATATGTGCTTTACGAAGATAATACATACACAAACGCGACTGCCCAATACCTCCCCCGATAGATAGCGGCAACTCATTGTTTATCAGCCTTTTATGAAAATAAAGTGAAAGCCGATCTTCTTTGTTCCGGGCTTTAAGCTGGCGCTTCAGCGAAACGGAATCAACACGGATACCCATCGATGAGAGTTCCATGGCTTTTTCCAAAACCGGGTTCCATACAAGCAAATCGCCGTTCAGCCCCAGATAGCCATCGGCGTTCATCGAACTCCAATCGTCATAATCAGGTGCCCGGCCATCGTGAGGTAACCCGTTGGAAAGGGGAGCACCGATACCGATCACAAACACTGCTCCATGCGCTTGGGTGATGGCATCTTCACGTTGCTTGTCGTCCATGCCGGGATACTTCTGGAGCAATTCTTCGGAATGGATAAAAGTAATTTCGCCGGGCAGTTGAGGAGTAATTGCAGGAAACAATTCGAAGACCAGGTATTCGGTACGCAGCATGGCTGCGTAGATACGACACACGATCTGTTTCAGATAGTCCACACTCCGGTTTTGCTCGCCAATCACCATTTCCCAGTCCCACTGGTCCACATACAATGAATGCAGATTATCCAGCTCCTCATCGGCACGGATGGCATTCATGTCCGTATAAATGCCAAAACCTTCTTCAATTCCGTAATCAGCAAGGGTCAGCCGTTTCCATTTTGCCAGAGAGTGGACAATCTCCGCTTGTTTATCTCCCATGTCTTTGATGGGAAAATGCACAGGCCGCTCTATACCATTCAAGTCGTCGTTTATGCCGGTACCGCTTTCTACGAAAAGTGGCGCCGTAACCCTGCGCAAACGCAGTTCTGAAGAAAGGTTTACCTGAAAAAAATCTTTGATATGTTTTATACCCAATTCTGTCTGCTTTAAATTCAGCAACGGTTTGTAACCGGAAGGGATTTGTAGTTGAGACATACGTTTTACAATCTGATTTCAATATTAAGCTGCAAAGTTACCAAATATATCCATTTTGTCAAAAATGGGCGGAGTTAAATTTGCATTATGATAGTATTCAGGAGAAAAAAAAACATTTTTCCCAAATAACACACACATGCTTAGCATTTTCGCATTCAGACATAATTTATCTGTCCCACAAGGTCTTCTACAGAAGCTATCTTATGCCGGTCTAGATAAGCATCAATGCCCTCCACAATTTTTACCGATGCTTCGGGATCGACAAAATTGAAGGTGCCGACCTGAATAGCAGTGGATCCGGCCAAAATGAACTCAATGGCATCCTGCCAGGTGCAAATTCCCCCCATTCCGATGATGGGAACCCGTACAGCCTGATAAACCTGCCAGACCATGCGTACGGCAATAGGTTTGATGCAGGGGCCTGACAATCCGCCAGTGATGGTGGAGAGTTTGGGACTTCTGCTCTCCACATCGAGTGCCATGCCAAGAAATGTGTTTACCAGTGAAACGGCGTCGGCTCCCTCAGCTTCCACGGCACGGGCTATTTCCGTAATATCAGTCACGTTAGGCGATAATTTCACAATCATTGTCTTGGGAAATACCTTGCGTACTTCACGCGTAACCTGTGCTGCCGATTTGCAAGAAGTGCCAAATGCCATTCCGCCTTCTTTCACATTGGGACAGGAAATATTCAACTCGATCGCCGGCATCTTCTCAAGGTCTGCCAGCTTCTCCGCACAAGCTACATAATCTTCCACAGTAGATCCCGATACATTCACGATCATGTGGGTGTCATAATCCTTTATGATCGGGTATAGATGTTCCACAAAATAATCCACTCCCTTGTTTTGCAGCCCCACTGAATTGAGCATCCCCGAAGGTGTTTCCGCCATTCTCGGGTAGTCATTCCCTTGCCTTGGCTCCAAGGTCGTTCCTTTCACAAAAACACCACCAAGACGGCCCAAATCAATAAAATCACTATATTCTGTCCCGTAGCCAAAAGTGCCCGAGGCAGTCATCACCGGATTTTTCAATTGTAAATTTCCGATACGTACATCTAATCTAGCCATGTGAGTTCGTTGATGTTAAATACAGGCCCTTCAGTACAGGCACACACATTCCCTCTTACGGTTTTCTCGATACAGCACAGACAAGCTCCGAAGCCGCATGCCATGAGGTTTTCGAGCGATACTTCACAAGTAATCCCGTTCTCCTTAGCATATCGTGCCACCGCCACCATCATTGGTTTTGGTCCGCAGGTATAAATAAAATCATATTTCTTTTTTTGCAATATTGAGTGCTGGGTTACAAATCCTTTCTCACCCAGCGATCCGTCTTCAGTCGTACTGTAAACTGTTCCAAAAAGCTCAAAATCAGGCCGCTGTAGAATATCGTTCTCTGAACGTCCCCCCAACAAAAAATCAGGTTCAAATTCCTTTTCCCTCATCATTTTCCCCAAAAAAAGTAACGGAGCCGTCCCCACCCCTCCGCCAATCAGCAGGAAGTTGCCCTTTTCGTCGGGCAGTGAAAATGAACTCCCCAGCGGGAATATAATGTTTACGGTCTCTCCGGCGGATAAGGCGCATATTTTATTGCTCCCTTCTCCAACGCGCTGAATCAAAAGCCAGATTTCATTATCCTCTTTAACCACGAAATTGATGGAAATGGGCCTGCGAAGGAATACCTGCGGGGAGTTGGCGACCAGAATCTGTACAAACTGCCCCGGATACATTTCCGGAAGTGGCTCATTGTCAACGGAAGTAATCTTTAACAGATGATTCCGGTCGTTTAACTTTGTGTTGGAACGAATCTTAAAATCGCGTACTTTCATCAGTAACCTCTCTTTTTGAAGTACAAAAATACATCATAATTTCCAAATAAGAGGCAGGCAGGCGAAATTTACATTAAACAAACGCTTTTACCACTTCACAACCGTATCGCAGAAACGGTCCAACCAGCCAGCAAAATGATCACGCCCAACAAAGCACCCAGCCCGGTCACCGTAAGGCTTGCATATAACATATAGAGGCAGGAACCCATAAACAGGATAGGCGTTACAGGATAAAGTGGTATTTTGAACGGGCGAGTGACATCCCGCATTTTTTTTCGTAACACCATCACACTAAGCCCAATGCAGAAAAAGAAAAACCAAAATACAGGAGCTGTAAAGTTTACCATGGCTTCAAAACCATCACGCATAAATGCACCGAAGCATATAAGCAGGATGGCTATGGCTCCTTGCAGCAGGAGAGAGTTGATGGGGGCCGATTTTTCTGCGTTCCACTTTCCCAGAAATGCCAATGGTGTAAAATCCTTACCCAACGCATATCCCGACCTTGATCCGGTAAAAATGGTGGTATTCAGGGAAGTCAGTGCCGACAAAATAATCAGTATGCCGATCAATACAGCACCCTTTTTGCCGAATGTCTGTTTCATCATTTCCATCCCTACCGCATCGGAATCGCCGATGCGCTTCAAACCCAGAGCATTCAAAAAGGAAAGGTTAATGAGCAGATAAATCAGCGTAATTAGCAGGATGCTGGTTATCATCACAAAGGCCATTTTCCTGGAGCCGGTTTTTAATTCTGAAGAAACATAGGCCGCCTCGTTCCAGCCGCCAAATGTGAGCAGGACAAAAATAAATGCCAGACTAAGTGAGCCTGTCGCAGAGGATTCTGTAACTGGCATTTCCACCCGCCTTGTGTCAATGATCGGTTCGACAAAAATACCGACCACGATAATAATCAATATCCCAGCCATCTGGAGGATTGTTAATAATTTCTGGGTACCGGTACCAAACTGGATTCCCAACACGTTGATAAAGGTTAGCAGCAACACGATGACAGCTGCAAAGCATGGCGAAGAGAACGTAGCAGGATGAATGAGCCTAGAAAGATAATCACCGGCAATATAAGCGAGCATAGCAATAGACCCTGTTTGGATTACTGTGATGCGTGCCCAGGCATAAAGAAAAGAAAATCTCTTTCCGAAAGCCATCTTCAGAAAATGATAGTCTCCGCCTACACTGGGGAAAGCTGAACAGAGTTCTGCATAGCAGAGCGTGCCAATCAACGATAAAAAACCTCCAGCGGCCCAAATTCCCAGGAACCAATATTCATTCGGTGAATTGACAGCTACCACCTGTGGCGTCCTGAAAATTCCGACGCCAATAACGATACCCAAAATGAGTACGATGGCATCAATGAGCTGCAAGGAGCGTTTAGGGACGGTTCCCGTTCTCTTTTCGAACGTATTCTCTTTCATCTGGCAACTTTCTTTTGGACACTCGGAAGAAAAGAGTCAGACAAATATAGAAACATTCCGGAGAGCGTGAAAAAATTATTTATCGCTTCCGTACTTTGCCGGAGGAGTGAAAGTCTCAAAAGTGTTGTCGCTGTAATAAATAATTATTTGACTAATCTTTTTCGACTCTGTTTTTGGTGGCTCAAGTTGTTTATATTCCGCACTTTCCGGCATTAAAACAGACGGTTTAAGCGCTGTTTCCGGCGATTTTTCGACAGGCGCAGCCTCCTGGCTTTGATTTATCGCACCCTGACGGAATAAATCAGGCTCCACCGGCAGTTCACCGGCATCAAATCCGTCTTTATACATGCTGCCTGTTCCTTTTAACAACCACTCCGGATTAATGTAGTGCATATCGTCAAGAATTTTTGTCACGACATCGAGGCTGGGATTATTCCTGCCGTTCAGAATATGGGAAATAACTGCCCTGTTTATTTGTAACCTGTCTGCAAACTTGGCCGGAGTCAGATTTTCCTTTTCCATGATTAGCTTTATACGATCTTTCATCACACTTGCTCTTTAATGACCGGTTAGGGATGTGTATTTGTTACAAAAGTAACAATACAAATGTATAAGAAATTATTTACAAATGAAAAGAAATGTGATTTATATTTGTAAATTACAAACGTATGCAATATTGATACATTTGTAGCCAAATAGAAAACGAACAGATGAAACAAATCCAATAAGTACATAATTAATACTTTATAATTACGTTTAATCATATTGATATACAGTATATTAGTATACTTAATACCGCTTTTTTTAACTTTTCGACGCAAAATCTTTCCGTTTTATCTTTAAAATATGAACTTAATCTTAAAATATAATGAATATTTGATTGATTTATAGACATATATAAATATGATAACACTTGAAATATTATGTTAAACGGTTAAATATAGAAATGTGCGACGTATATAATTTAATATACAAACACATACTACAAATGTAGAGACTTATCAAATACATATGTATCTATTCAGAAATACACATTTGTAGTGAAGTCTAAACGGGTGGGAAATATAGAAATGTAACTTGTTTGAATCGTTCGTGTCCGATTAAATTAGAATTCCAAATGTAAATTCACTAAATGCCTTATATTACGAATAAATCGGGTCACAGTATTGAGAGCCAAAAAATAGGATGCACTCATCGAGTTAAAAAAAGAATATTCTATTGATAAACAGAATCTTTTATCTGTTTTTTCCTGTATGAAATTTGATCCTGATAATTATATCTCACTCAGAAATGAACAGATTGTCATTTATTGCTGTTTTAAATTGAGAGTTTTCTTAAAAAATAATTCATATGAAACCCATTTACGGCATCAGCACATTAATTGTTCTTTTGGTACTGCTTTCTGTACAATGCAACGGACAACAAAAACACAGACTACAGAATATGGACAGCAAGAAAGTTATACAGCAAACGGAAGACAAAGGAGATACGGAAAGGTTCAAGACGTTGCACGACTTTACGGTAAAAGATATCGACGGTAAACAGTTCGATCTGGCATCGTTGAAAGGAAAGAAAGTTCTGGTGGTAAATGTAGCCTCCAAGTGCGGATTTACTCCCCAATACGAAGATTTGCAGGCATTGTATGAGCGGTATGGTAACCAAAATTTTGTGGTGATCGGTTTTCCTGCAAACAATTTTAACAACCAGGAGCCGGGCAACAACCAAGCAATCAAAGAGTTTTGCACAACCAACTACGGAGTAACCTTTCCGATGATGGAGAAGGTGAGCGTGAAAGGAAAGGACCAGGCTCCACTTTACAAATGGCTTACTCAGAAATCGGAAAACGGAGTGCTCGATCAGGAGGTTACCTGGAATTTTCAAAAATTTCTGCTCAACGAGCAAGGGGAACTTGTGAATGTGGTGATGCCCAAAGAGAGCCCGTTAAGCGATAAGATTGTCCGCTGGATTACAGAAGAGTAGTGTTTCCCTGGCTTAGTGCAGGATTCTATATACCAGTTCCTTCAGCAGCTCTCCCTGTGATGCCGATATATTGTCCACCCCCTTTGAACGGGCATCGAACGTTCTCAGATCGGAGATGATTTCCATCACTTTGTTGGCATTGTAGTTTTTCAAACCGATGACATAGTCACGTACGAAGTAGTTTGAGCGCAAGTTTAATGCAGCCATAATGCTTTGTTCGTCTTTTCGCGGCAACCAGAAGCACTCCAGCAGGTTGCTGAAATAGTTAAACAATACGGCCAGTGTGGCCATAATTGGGTTATCTTTCGGGTTTTTCTCAAAGTAATTTACAATCCGGTTGGCGGTAAGTACATCCTTTCGGATGATGGCATTTTGCAATTCAAAAGTATTGTAATCCTTGCTGATCCCGACGTTTCTTTCAATCAACTCGGAGGTTACCCGGTGAAATCCTTCCGGCAGGGACACCTCAAGCTTCTGTAACTGAGGAATTAGTTTACTAATGTCGTTCCCTACATAATCGGCCAGCATCCGTGCCGATTTTTCATCAATGCCAATTTTTCTCTCTTTGAAGTATGCGGTAATAAACGACGGAATCTGGTTATCGTATAACTTTTTCGATTCAAAAACAATGCCTGTTTTGTCGGCCTGCTTTACCCAGGCTTTGCGTCTGTCAACAGTTCCGTGCTTATAGTTGATAACCAGTATGGTAGTCGGCATCGGATTTTTCAGGTAATGTTCCAGCAATTCCAGGTTATCCAGATTCTGGGCCTCCCTGACAATAATGAGCTGATGCTCGGCCATCATCGGGTAACGGCGAGCCGAGGAGATGATCACATTCGTGTCGGAATCAACGCCGTAGAACGTAAGCAGGTTAAAGTCTTTCTCCGTTTCCGTAAGCACTGTCTCATGAAGAAGCTCTGTAAGAGCATCCATAAAGTAGGCCTCGTCGCCCATGAACAGATAGACTGGTTTAAAACGGCGTTGCAGGATATCATTGCGGATAGTGTCGAAAGTATGTTTGGATGCTGCCATTGAGTACAAACAATTTTAATTAACAGTTATTTTTCACCAATCGAACCTGAGGTGCTTGATCGTAGAACCATTATTCATAATGGAAGAGAGCGACTTGATGCCTATTTTCACATGTTCCTCCACAAAGTTTTCGGTGACATGCTGATCACTCTTCTCTGTTTTTACGCCGGTAGAAATAAGCGGCTGATCAGACACCAGAAGAAGCGCCCCTGTAGATATGTGATTGGCAAATCCACACGTGAAGAGCGTTGCCGTTTCCATATCGACCGCCATCACGCGCACCTGCCTCAAATAGCTCTTAAACTCGTCGTCGTACTCCCATACCCTGCGATTGGTGGTATAAACCGTACCGGTCCAGTAATCCCTTCCAAAATCCCGAATGTTGGATGAAACAGCACGCAAAAGGCTGAAAGCCGGCAGCGATGGAACCTCAGGAGGGAAATAGTCATTCGACGTCCCCTCGCCTCTAATGGCAGCGATAGGCAGAATATAGTCGCCCAGTTCGCTCCTTGCTTTCAATCCGCCACATTTGCCCAGAAACAATACGGCCGTAGGGGCAATCGCGCTGAGCAGATCCATGATGGTCGCAGCATTGGCACTACCCATGCCAAAGTTAATGATGGTGATCCCATTGGCCGAAGCATTGGGCATATTCGCATCAGCTCCCACTACAGGCACGTTGAAATGATTTGCGAAAATCTCCACATACTTCTGGAAATTGGTCAACAGAATAAATTTTGTAAACTCCTGCAACGGCCGCTTGGTGTATCGGGGAAGCCAATTCTCCACAATTTCTTGTTTTGTTCTCATAAAAAAGCGTTATTTTTGTGCTGTGGAAACCCTGTTCTACAAACAAAGATACAATATGTACGCGTTAAATCTTCCCTCTTACGAAGCAAAAATCCGAAAAAAAGGCGATGGTTTTGAAATTTTCGATCCCCTGCGGCGAAAATATCTAATACTGACGCCCGAGGAGTGGGTACGCCAACACTTTGTTCATTATTTGATTTCAGAAAAGGGTTATCCGGCATCCCTTATTGCCAACGAAATTTCCCTGAAGCTACACAGCCTTACCCGGCGTTGCGATACGGTGGTATACAACAGGCAGCTTGAGCCGGTCATGATCCTGGAATACAAAGAGCCCAATGTCCCGGTTACCCAGCAGGTATTCGATCAGGTAGCGCGCTACAACAGCGTGTTGCGGGTACAACATATTGTGGTGTCCAACGGCATGCAACATTATTGCTACCAATTGGATTATCAGGACTTGTCGTACAAGTTTCTCACCGAAATTCCGGATTACAGCGAACTATGACTCAGAGGTCAAATCTCAATCTCGTCTCATCAATAGCTTTCTTCCTTTGACGGGAAGTCCGACGATTTTACATCGCTGATATATTGCTGGACAGCCGACTCAATCTGGTCGAACAGATTGGCGTATCGGCGCAAAAAGCGGGGTGAAAAACCTTTATTAATGCCCAGCATATCGTGCATAACCAAAACCTGCCCGTCCACATAAGGACCTGCCCCAATGCCAATCACCGGAATCGCAAGTTCAGCAGCCACCCTCTTTGCCAGCTCGGCCGGAATTTTCTCCAGTACGATGGAACAGCAGCCCGCCTCCTGCAGCAGATGTGCATCGTCCAGTAACTTGGAGGCTTCGGCCTCATCTTGTGCCCTTACCGCATAAGTCCCGTATTTGTTAATGGACTGCGGCATCAACCCGAGATGTCCCATAATGGGAATGCCTGCACTCAGAATACGTTGAACCGATTCAAGGATCTCCCTTCCTCCTTCCAGCTTGAGACAATCGGCTTGTGTTTCCTTCATTATCTTCACGGCGTTGGAAACAGCCTCAACCGGATTCCCTTGATAACTTCCAAATGGCATATCAATCACCACCATGGCTCGTTTTACGCCGTTCATCACCGATTTACCGTGATAGATCATCTGGTCAACTGTCATTGGCAGGGTAGTTGTATTTCCTGCCATCACATTGGAGGCCGAATCACCCACAAGGATCACGTCCATTCCAGCATGGTCAATCACCGACGCCATCGAATAGTCATAGGCGGTCAGCATGGAAATTTTTTCACCCCGCTGCTTCATTTCCTGCAGGCGGTGTGTAGTGACTTTTCTTTTGTTGTCGGCTGACAGATACGCTTTTTCTTGTGACATGCGGTTTTTATTTTAACTTGTAATGGATACAAAGTTAATTTTTTTACGGGATAATGCCAAAAAAATAGCCGGGAAGTGTCTTCCCGGCTCGCTGTTTTTAATATACCTTTCGTGAATCAAAACTTATATCCCAGGGTAATCAACCCTCTGATAGAACTATTTTTCAGCGTAAAGGGACTGGCATCGATCACCAGCTCCTCCCTGTTCTCCGTCCACAGGTTCGGGAAAGGATAGAGGTCATCGGTTTGGGTTTTATACACTACCGCAAAATCGAGGAAGAAGTTCCTGTTGAAACGGTATCCAATTCCCCCTGTAAGGTAGTTGGCGTCACCCTCCATCCTGTAGACCGTGTTGGAGTTGGGGATATATGCATCCCCGCTTTCTCTAAAGGTTCTCTCGTAGGGATTCTGCATCCAGGCATAACCGAGACGTCCCGAGAACTGCGGTGTAAAGCGGTACTCAAGTCCTGCCTTGACGGTAGATGCGGAGCGGAAATCCATCGAGATATATTCGTTGTCGATATCGTACCAGCCTGGATCGTCCTTCGAACCGGAAGGCACCTTCAGCTTCATGCGGCTGTAATCCACCAGTTCATAATCCATACTGGCTATAAAATTGTTCCCGAATACACCGGCAATGCTGGCAACGATCTTCCCAGGTGTTTTCAGATCGTAATCGTTCGTAAATACGGCCGAATAGGTTTGCCCCGGTTCATAATCAGTATCTGTCACATATGCTCCCATGTTGTCGTCTATCTGGGCTTCATAGGTTTCCGTCAGTGCGTACAAAGTGGGAGTGTGCCAGGCAAAGCCAAGCCTGAGAAAATTTACCGGCCTGTAGATTGCGCCCAGCTTGGCACTCACTCCGGCGCCACTGGTGGTGATCCAGTTGGTGAGCGTATACCCACCTTTGTCAAAATCTTCCAGATAATCCGATTCAAGACTGTAGGAAATATCCTTTATGGAGAGTGAGAGTCCCAGGTTCAGCACATGGCTTATAGTGGTTCCCACCGTAAAATCATAGTTATCAACATGACCTCTTTCTTTTGTACGTATCTCTCCGATAGCTGTCTCACCGAAAGTATTCACCGGATCGTACCGGGTTCCATTGTTGACTGGTTTAATCAGTTTGGAGTTAAACCCCAACACAGCGAGCCAGGGTTGCGTAACAAAAGGATCGGGAAGGTTGTCCCCTATCTCCAGTTTCGATGGATCAACACCGGCGCTCCTGTCGGCAATATAATCGATCATTGTGCTGGCGGCAGGCCCTACACCTGAAATGTTTTTATCGAATGACTTCAGCCTATTGTAGGAAAAACCGAAGTTCAAGAGGGGGAAAACATCGTTTCTCATGGGAAAATAACCCACAAAGCCTAGGTTGTCCATGTCGAAACGTGTTTTGTTAGCGTCCTGACTGCCTGCGCCCGATCTTTCCTGTGAAAGGTTCAACGTACCGACCACCTCCGAGCTGCGATAAACCGCAATTCCGGCTGGATTGATGGATATCGCAGTCTGATCTCCACCCAGTGCTCCGAAAGCGCCCCCCATGGACATGGCTCGTGCAGTTCCATGAAGATCTTCGCGGGAAAAACGCAATGCATCTACCTCCGACTGCGCAAAAAGAGAAACTGACCCGATGAGAAATATGGAAAGTATGCAAGTGATTTTTTTCATATCTGTCGCTATTATGATTTTATTGGTATGCATTGGAAAAGACTGGCTCATTCGACACCTTCAGGTATCTCTGAGACAGCCTTTGTTGCCTGTTCTTATCTGCGGCTTCCACTGGAACGTCCGCTGCTGCCGGAGCTTGAGCTTGAACTTCTGCTACTGCCGCCGAAGGAGCCGCTGGACGAGGAGCTACGGCTGGGTGTAGAGTAAGTGGAACTTCTGGGAGTACCCGAGCTTCTGGATGGTTCGGAGTAAGTACCGCTGCTTCTGCTGGGTGTGGTACTTCTCTCATAGGTCGACCGGTTCCTTGTCGGCGTGGTGGTACTTCTTTCGTAGCTGCGTGTCGCATTTCTACTGCTGTTATATGTTCCGGACCTGCCTGGCTGCGTAACTCTGTCGATGGAACCTGAACGGCTTGTGGTTCCTGTGCGATCGATCACGCGCCCCGTTCTGGAGTCATGGGTTCTGCCAGAATTATCAATAATTCTTGTTCTGGGTGCCGTTGTTGCGTTTCTATCCGATACATCACTCCGTGAATTTGTGATGCCTGTTCTGCCCGATACTGTGGTACGTGTATTGGCTGTTCTGCCCGATAAACCACTGCGCGTACCAGATGCAATAGATGACCTTCCTGAAATTCGGGTTGTTGAAGTGCTCCTGTTGGCCGAGCTGGTCCTGTAGGCACCCGAACTTCTGCCGGAACGGTTATGGCTCAGGCTACTGTAATAACCATCATAGAAGCCGTGGTTATAACCGCCTCCCCAGTATCCGCCGTATCCATAGTACCAGGGATCAGCCCAACCGCCATAGTACCAGGGTGAATACCATCTGCTATAGCGCCAGGGGCTGCCCCAGCCATACCAGCTACCATAGCCGTAAAACCAGGGATCATACCAGCGACTGTAGTACCACGGGCTGTACCAGCCGCTATAAAACCAGGGATCGTACCAAGGGTCATACCATGGATAGTAAGGAGATCCCCACCCCATACCAAAATAGATGTTGGTATCCCATCCGCGATTGTTATAATTATCATACAGTTCGTCACCCACGTAGACAATCACTTCGTCGGCACCGGTAATTTTTATGCTTGATTCCGGATCATGAAATCGCACAATCCGGTCAGTATACTTGTAATCCGTGTAATCTTCTGTATTGCCGGAAAAGGCCTGCTCTCCCGACAAAGAATCCTTCTTGCCCCGGCGATTATATTCGTCCACATCTCTGCCGTTGGCCATCACCTCCATGTTCGAAGCATCACCCTGAACAATCACCACTTTCTTTTTTTGTGGTTCTTGCTGCTTTTTCTGAACCCTCACCGGCTCATTTCGCGTTGGATCAGCATAGATATCATCCCATTCCTGGGCGAAACCGAAGAGAGGTACTGCTGTCAGCAAAACGGTAAGTAAAATTTTATTCGTTTTCATAGTTTCTCCCCTTTTATATAGTACTTATCAATTATTATATCTAATCAGTTCCTTTGACCTTGTTTGAAAGCAATAGTTTAATGATTACCCGCATTTTTTCAACTGATTATCGAAGATTTACATACAAATATACGAATCTAAGCAGATAAAACATTCTCTTTTATGAAAAAGACGGCTTTTTTCCAAAACGCTGCACTTTGTTTGGTTAAAAAAACGCAAAGACAGCCACTTTCGCAGGAGGCCTCCCGAGCCGGTAAACTGGGTACAAAGCAAGCAGCAAAACAATGTGTCTGCAGGAAGGATTACAGAGTTATCTCCAGGCCATCGTGCGCCAGCATAACATGAGGAGGCAGCTCCCGCTCAACTTCCTCGTGCAAACCCATTTCGTGGCTCATGTGGGTAAAATAAGCCTTTTTGGGCCTGATGTTGTTTACCATTTGCAAGGCCTGCTGAAGCGTTTGGTGAGAAATATGTTCTTTTTTTCTGAGTGCACTGATCACCAACGTGTCCACATCTTTTAACTTCTCAAACTCTGTCTCGGGAATGGTTTTCACATCTGTCAGATAGACAAAGTCACCTATACGGTATCCTAGAATCGGTAACTTGTAGTGCATCACACGGATGGGAATCACTTCAACACCGTCGACAAAAAAAGAGGTTTTATCGCTGATCCTCCGGATGGTGATATCCGGCACACCGCCATAGCGGATCGGGGCGAAACAATAAGGCATTCGCTCTCTGATGGTATGCTCCAGCTGCTCTTCCATAAACAGTTCCACCGAGCCGAAAACAGAAAAAGGGCGCAGGTCGTCGATGCCGCCAACATGATCGTAATGCTCATGCGTGAATAACATTCCGTCGATCTTCGCAAACGGGAGTGGGAGCATCTGCTGACGGAAATCGGGCGTACAATCAATCACCAGTACCTTTCCCTTCACTTCAATTCTAACGGATGCACGCAGCCGTTTATCGCGCATGTCAGTAGAACGGCATACAGCACAGTGGCAACCTATTTGCGGAACTCCCGTAGATGTCCCCGTGCCCAAAAATTGTACTTTCATAATATGCCAACTAAAAAAGCTGCCTCTTTTTCAGTAAAAGGCAGCTTTTTATTCTAGTACGGGAACGGTTAGTTAAACAACTTTTCACATAGTCCGGTTTCCGCCTGATCCCGCACAACCTTTTTAATTTAATATTGTCTTTCCAGAATCCAAAGGTCATTAAAAGGAACACCATAAGTTCTTCTCAGGTAATCGGTATCTCCTTTTGCCGAATAGATGCTGTAAATCTCTCCTCTTTTCGCTACGGCTTCCTGCTTATCGTCGTAGCTGGCCACAATAACGCGGTACATGCCTTGTTCATTTTGCGCCAAGATTACCTGATGTCCTTCTCTTGTCATCCTATCTTTCAATGATTCGGCATTCAACTTTACGCTCAAGGAGGCAATCACCACACTGTATCTCTTTAAGCCGGCAGCGTCGGTAGCATATACCGGTTCCACCTTTTCTTTTCTCACCGATACCTCCACGGGAGGAAGAGGACTGGCATCTTTTACCACCGTTGTAGGCTGAGAGGCTGTTTGTTGCATTTCTCTTTCCTTAGCTGCTTCATATACCTGCTTATATGCACTCTGTTTGGGCTTACAGGAAGTACCCAAAACCATCAGGCCTGCCAAAATCAATGCGTAATGGAATCTTTTCATCTGTATTCAGTATTAATTATTTTTTAA
>NZ_DCEN01000001.1:0-16557 GCF_002316955.1 Proteiniphilum sp. UBA1028 | reverse complement strand
GACAGCAACGTGGACATGACGGCGATAGGTTTTCTTTACCGCTATGGCTACTTCCATCAAACGCTTTCGGTGGAGGGCCAGCAAATAGCCAATTACGAAGCACAAAATTTCGGAGACCTGCCCATCACCCAGGTGATGAACGCCGATGGCACTCCCATGATTCTGGAGGTGCCCTTTCACGACCGGCCAATTTATTCCAACATATGGAAGGTAGCTGTGGGGCGCATCAATCTCTACCTGATGGATACCGATATTGAAAAGAACAGCGAGTACGACCGTTCCATCACCCACCAGCTTTACGGTGGTGACTGGGAAAACCGCATGAAGCAGGAATATCTGCTGGGAGTTGGCGGGATATTGCTGCTGAAAAAACTGGGTATCAAAAAAGATGTGTATCATATGAATGAAGGGCACGCAGCTTTCATCAACGTACAGCGTCTGCGCGACTATGTGCGGGAAGAAAACCTCTCCTTTCAGGTAGCGCTGGAGCTTGTACGCGCATCATCGCTCTACACCGTGCACACCCCCGTACCTGCGGGGCATGATTACTTCGATGAGCCACTGATCGCAAAATACATGACCCCCATTGTGCAGCGAATGGGCATACCATGGCAGCAGTTTATGGATATGGGACGTGCCAACCCGGGCACTAATGAGAAGTTCTCGATGAGCGTATTTGCACTCAATACTGCTCAGGAGACGAATGGCGTGAGCAAGCTGCACGGCAGTGTTTCCCAGAAGATGTTTCAGCCGGTATGGAAAGGCTATCTCCCCGAAGAGCTGCACGTGGGCTATGTCACCAACGGCGTACACTTGCCCAGCTGGGCCACCTCTTCGGTGAAGGCGCTATACGAAAAATACTTTGGGGATAATTTCTACAATGACCAGTCGAATCCCGACATCTGGAAAAACATTTACAACGTGGGCGACGATGAGCTGTGGGCGCTTCGCATGCATCTGAAGAAGAAGCTGGTCGATTACATCCAGGTAGAGTTTAAAGAGGGTTGGTTGAAGAACCAGGCCGACCCATCGCGCATCATGACCATGCTGGAAGAAGTGAATCCAAACGCCTTGCTAATAGGATTTTCCCGAAGATTTGCCACCTATAAGCGGGCACATCTGCTGTTTACCGATTTGGACCGTTTGTCCAGAATCGTGAACAACCCGAAGCGTCCGGTTCAATTCATCTTTGCCGGGAAAGCACATCCCGCCGATGGTGGCGGCCAGGGGCTGATCAAACAGATTGTGGAAATCTCTCGTCGTCCCGAGTTTCTTGGGAAGATCATCTTCCTGGAGAACTACGACATGCGTCTAGGCAAGCGGCTTGTTTCCGGTGTTGATATCTGGCTCAACACACCTACCCGCGCCCAGGAGGCATCGGGCACCTCGGGCGAAAAGGCCGAGATGAACGGAGTGTTGAACCTCTCCGTGCTCGACGGGTGGTGGTACGAGGGTTATAAAGAGGGGGCCGGATGGGCTCTGACGGACAAAAAGACGTACGATAACCAGGTATTTCAGGATGAACTGGATGCCTCTACCATCTATTCGATGCTGGAGAACGAGATTATACCTCTCTACTATGCACACAACAGCAACGGCTACTCTGTTGAGTGGGTACAATATATCAAGAAGTCGATGGCGGAGATTGCCCCTCACTTCACTACCAAGCGAATGATGGACGATTATTATCATCTTTTCTACAACAAGCTGGCAAAGCGTTCGTCCCTGCTTAACGAAAACAATTATGCGAAAGCGAAAGAAATTGTGAAGTGGAAAGAAGACACAGCCTCCAAGTGGGACAAGTTTGAAGTGGTGAAGCTGGAATTCAATCCCAATCAGAAGATGGATTACGATGGCACCAACAAAGAAATCTACGGGCAGGTAGTGATCGACCGGAAGGACATGCAGTGTGATCTTGCTGTAGAATGTGTGGTGGTAGACCTCGACGCGATGAGTCAAAAGCCACAATTTGTAGAATCATACCTGTTCGATCTGGTAAAAACCGAAGGGTCGCTGCTTTATTTCGAAACCCGCAAGGCGCTGAACGATCCCGGCAACCATCAGTACGGCCTGCGTGTGTACCCCAGCAATCCCGATCTGCCTCACAGGATGGACTTTGCTTATGTGCGATGGATATAAGAACGGGAAACGATAAAGCGACAATAAGAATGTAGAAAGCGCCTCCTTGCGGGGGCGCTTTCTTGTGTTCACCAACACCGATTAGCGTAATTTTTCCATGAAGATTGTGCTGACAAATTTGTCTGTAAAATGGGATTGAGTCAGATAGCGCTCAATAACCTGCTTTTGTGTGGTGAGACACCAAAACGTTTGCTGTAGGCATTCACTAAATGCGATACATTTTTAAATTCGTACATCTTGGAGATTTCAGTGATCGTCATGTCAGAGTTCAGCACCAACGATTGAATCTCCTCCATTTTTCGGTCGAGCATCCACTGATAGGGAGTTTCGCCGAAACTTTTCTTGAAATGGCGGGTGAAGGTCCTTACACAGTCGTAGCGGCACATCTGGGCCAGTTCGTTTACATTTTTAGCCGACATGTAGTTCTTCAGCACGCTGTCCTCAAACTTTTTCGATTTTGAGGCGCGCGGAATCAGTTTCACCAACACAATCTCCTTGTCGGGCGACGGCATCACCTTGCTTTTGAGGCCGTCGGAGAAGGTGAACGTGCACGATTCCACATCTGTGAGCAGATATTTGCGCACCTGGTTCTGTTTCCGGGTATTGGCATTAGTTTTTTCCATACTTCCCTTTGTTAAATGTTCCCGTAAAAACTTCCGTTCCCAATGTAATACGAATGGTGTATTCTCCTGCCGGAAGGCCACCGAGGCTGATGGCATCGAAACCCATGTCGTATACCTCAAAAAAGCTTTGTTTTGCCCCTTTGTTTCCCACAATTTCTACCCAAGCACTGCCTCTGTAGTTCTGTACCGTGATGGCTACAACGTTGCGGTAGTTGTATGCCTCCACCACCGGCTCCACAGGGACGGCCTGCAAGCTAAACATGCGACTGGCAACACGCGTAGTGCCTCCTTCTCTACTAAGAGCAATCTTATCCTCCAGATCGTCTTTTACTTCGTTGTTAACATTCGCAGGAAACACAAATGCGCTGCACACAGCAATCAGCAATAATGAGAAAAATGTTCTTTTCATATTTTATTTATTTTTTTGAATGGTATTTTTAATATTCACGATTCTCTATCACGATTCGGGTCCTACTTATTTTCGAACGACGAAGCAACAAAAAAAGATTTATCTGTTTATAAATTACAGACACAAAGATAATGCAATCCGCCAACGAAAAACAACACCCCTATTGCAATTTAACGCCAAAAACAAACACAAACACGTGATTTACTGATCATTACAAAAGACGCTTTTAACGCCTTTTACTCCTTGAAAATATCCAAATTCAGTCCTTTTTCCAACATTTTCCGCTTCAGTTGCGATTTTCTCACCCTGATACTTTCCACGGTAGTATTCATGAATGTTGCCAGCTGCCTGTTGTCGGCATCGCAAGCCAACAACATGAGCAGCATTCTTTCGTTGGTATTCAGAATTCCATCTTTATCGTCCAAATGGGTATAGGCATAAAATGTTTCGTTGTCTGTAGCGAGTGTTTTCGTGATATCCCGCAAATCGGTATCGGTACTTTTAATGATTTTCTCCAGCTCTTTAAAGACCTTCGGGTTGGAAGTGATGTATTTCTGTGAAAGCGCGCCCACTTCTCCGTGCAGGAAGGTAAGCCTGTCGGAGATGTTGCTGTAGAGTTCCAACAACCATTTACGCTTACCGGCCTCCTCTTTCAGAATATTTGCCTGATACTCCTGTTGCTTCACGGTCTGTTCCGCCTGCAGCAATTTCATTTTGCCGACTTTCCGTTCCCGCCAGGCATACATCGCGATAAAGGTAACGATAATCAACAACAACAAAGCCGAAATAATAATGAGAAAGTTCTGCTGCCGCACTCTTAATGTGGCATTCTCAGCTTCTGTGAGGTCATACTTCTTTTCCAATTCGGCAATTTGTGTATTCAGCCGGTCGTTTACAGAATTTTTATACAACTCTGCAGCTTTTTTTCGGTAAATATTAGCGTAGGTGTTATTTCCTTGTTTTTCAGCAATATTTGCCACATTTTCGTAATAGAGATAGTTATAAAGATATGCACTGTCTTGGATCACATCTATCGCCATCTGTGCATAGATCATCGCACTATCTAGCAGTTCTAAGGACACATATCTATCAGAAATATTAAAATAAACTCTCGAGAGGTCAATGTTCTCCTCTTGCTTATCATAAAGCAATAACTTAGCTTTTTCTTTTTCAAGTCCTTTTTCCGGTTCATCAACAATATCGAAATAGACGGACTGAGCATTTAATATAAAGTAGTCTTTACCCGGCAGTTTATTAAAATAGGAGGAGAGCGAATCAAGGTATGTTTTTCCTTTCACAAACTCTTTTTGTTGCATCTCGTTCCAGTAAAGAGCCAGCAAGGTATCGAAGATATGCATGGAATCCTTTTCCTGACGGGCAAAACCAAGGGTTCGCAAAAAGTATTCGTTTGCCGTGGTATAATTCCGGTTGTTGTAGTGAATATTCCCCAAAAAATAGTTGATGAGATACCCCAGGGTAGGATCCGGCGAAAGCTGTTCCTGAAAGAGCTTATCCGCCTCTTTAAGCGGTTCAAACACCGTACTGTCTTTCACACCCATGCGGGTACGCACGATACCCTGGTAAGCCAGCGCCCTGATGTAGTTCCTGCTTTTTGGATCACGAAGGCGATAATAATCGCTGACCGAGTTTATCAGTGAATCACTGACGAAATTTACATACGTTTTATCGTCCGAAATTACTTTTAAAAGATTGTAATAGGCCCTGTTTGCACGGGAAAGTCTGTTCACATCCAATGATGTCAGGCTATCCGATACCAGCTGTGGGTGCGTGTCTAGCACAGCGTCTAGCGTAGTTAAACGTTGGAGCACTACATTATCGTTGCCGTTATTACACGAGGTACCCAAAGCAATGATGGCCAGGAAGGTTAATAATGAATTACGAAACTGCATTTCTTTTCCCCAGATCTAATCCGCAAAGATAATCTTTTCTAGGCGAAAAAGTAACAATTCTTTTTGTTAAAAGAATCGACACTTCGTGTCGTCCTGATTCTTGTTTATAGTTTTACTGAATAATTCAATTCAACGCCCTGTTTTTATTTATAGTATGTGTAACTTATTCAAGGACGTGACAATACCTGAATAGATATGGCTCCTAATGGGAGTGGAATAGAGTTGATTAGACTTAAATTAAGCCGAAACAAGGTGAATAAAAGGTGATGAAGCGGCTTAAAGCCTCAAAAAAGATAACTTTGTCAAAATGAAAGTTTAATAAGTGGGTTTATATCACCGGAATATCAAACTTCTCCTCAATTTCATGATTTGTAGCCATACTTCCATCTATCTTTAAGCTTGTAGAACTTGTTTTTCGTCCGGATTTCCCACTTTTGACTCATAGTAAAAGTTCCCCGAATTAATACCGCTGCACTTTAATCGCTTCGTAACGGGCACCTGGTCTTCAAATAACTCGACTACTTGCGTGACATCCTGTTTTAAAATTGTTTTTTTAAAGAGTTCATCCTTAAACCGCAACTACTGGCTCAATTTCCCGACCAGTTCCCTGAGCCGTTTGATTTCCTGTTCCATCCTCCTTTTCTCCGGATCAACTTTTGGATATTGTGCCTCGAGTCCTGTCATGCTCTCTTCATTAAACCTGCGTTTCCATTTATGAAACAACGATTGAGACAGATGATATTTTCGAAGCGTTGGTTGTAATCCATTGACTTCAACTTTCTGAATGATCTAGAGCTTCTGATCCTTGCACTATGACGCCTTTCTCTTATCATAATTTTATAAAATTAAAGTGTCAAACTGATTTGCCAAATTTATTTCATGCTATTAGGGGGTTAATATATTCTCATATCTGGTCGTGATGTGGTACTATGTCTTCTGTTGATTTTTCACGATGAACTTGTTTTGACCATGCTTCATACTCTGTTTACACATGTTCGTGAGACCTCTAGCGGTAAGATTCTTAACTTTCATTCTATGTCCCCGCCATATTTACATCCCATTGTCCGTATAATCTTTGGACTTTAACTTGTTTTGCAGTTTCGTCCCAACGGTTATGGCTGATATGATTCGTGTTTCTCGGGGCGGAATTTTTCCTGGGACTTCCTTCGGATGCCACCTCACGATGGATACCCTTGTCTTCGGCTAATGGCTGACGATTACAAACCTCCATAGTGGACTTTCGCCACCAAGTTAAGTACCATACACGACACACAAGAAAGAGACCGACTAAATCAGTTATAGCCGGTCTCTTATATTTATATTTGTTCACTTATCAATTATCTGGTACCTCCTGCCCACCAAACATTTTCAGAATAGACATATTGTCCATCGCCATATGCTTGTTCGACAGCCGGATTCGTTGTTACATCATCCGCACCGTAGGGAGTACGAAGAGGGAATAGATTTTGAGTATTTTTCGGATTCTTTAATTCAATAAAATTTTCGCCTAATGCTTTCATTCTTCTGTAATCATTATAGGCTTCCTGAGATTCACCTGATGCACCAAAGAATGCAAGATATTTTTGAATCATAGTTTCCTTAAGTGGATTTATCGTAAACAATGGCAAGACCTCTGTAACGAAATATAAATTGGCTTCTTCAGGAGTAATTGCATCCGAAGTTTCACCAAGTCCGCCATAACCGTTAACAGCGGGTGCATTCATTGCAGCTGACACACTTTTTTCAGTATTAGCTATAGCGGCTATGACGGCATCCTTTAATACAGGTATAGCTTCAGAAACTTTATTCAAGCGAACTAACGCCTCAGTTTTTAAGAATAAAATTTCATGATAACTTAATAATTGAGTAGAAGCTATTTGTGAATATACGAAAATAGATGTATTGTAAAAATATTGTCTTTCAACATTCTTTCCATTAGGTGCCATAAAGAAATTCTCATCATCTACACCCGTAACTTGCATCCAATCAGCTCCAACAAAGACTCTACGCAATCGCGGATCGTTACGAGCAACTAATTTCTCCGACATACTTTGACTTGCAGCTAATCCGTCCCGACTCCATTGAAAATCGAACAGAGGATTGTAATTTGAAGCATCATAGACATTGAAGGCTGCTTCTTCATCTGCTGATGTGAAAGATTTATCAGCATACTCGATTACTTTCTGTAAATCCGCTGTCACATTGGAAGAACGTTTTAACAAACGCATAGTGTAGCGCGCTTTTAAACCATAAGCTAATTTTATCCATTTGGACTTATTACCCCCGAATAGTAAGTCGTACCCACCAACAGAACCTGAAGCATGAGAATCAGTTCCTTGAAGATCCGTAATCGCCTGATCAAGTGTAGAAATAATACTCTTATATATATCTTCTTGTTTATCTATCTTTGGATTAAAATTTTCAGGTATTTTGGTTGGAGCTGCTGCTTCAGACCAGGGAACATCACCATACATATCGGTTAAAATTGCAGAATTCAGCGCAACCATAACTTCCCCCATCCCTTTTGTTACATTATTACCTTCCTGAGGTCCGCCAGCAGAAGTTTTGTCCACAACTATTCTAGCATTCTTCAAAGAATTATAAAGATTGAACCAAACATTATTAAAAGTAGATGACACTGCTGGCTCACCTTCTCTATGTTCAGCTCTAAACAATTGGTTGTGTGTTCCGACCTCATGTTCAATATAGGCTGAAGTGTATGTACTTAAATCACCTCCAACGTTATAAAAAGCTGTAGATGTAATTACGTCAGCTAAGATAAATTTGGCGGGAACATCCTGAGTGTGATTTATATCCTTATTGATATCGTCCATTATATCTTCTGAACATCCATTAAGTCCAAAAGATATTATGAAAACACCAAATAATACTTTGAATAAATTATATATCTTTTTCATATTCTATTCTTAATTAAAATTTCACATTAAAACCTACTCCATAGCTTGAAGTACTTGGAAGAGAGAATCTCTCAAATGCACCGGACATGTTGTTATTCCCTTGGGAAGCTTCTGGGTCAAATCCTTTGATAGCAGACCATAAAATAAGGTTCCTAGCAAATATGTTCGCAGACAACCGAACATTTTCCTTGCTTATGATGGGATAACTTAATGCAATTTCGCGTAACTTTACATAGGAATTATCTATAACAAAAGATTCAGAAATATTATTCATTGCATTTAAGTATGCAAATGCATTCTTAGATTCTATTTCGATATCATTTGGAGCATATGTAGGTTTACCTTCTGAATCTGTTCCTGTAACCTTAACAGCATCTTCTATAAACATAAACGTACCAGAATTTCTCAGATCTGCAGAATATTGACTCACTCCATAATAATCAAGCATGGTTGCTGTACCTGCATACATTTTCCCTCCATGCTTCCAGTCCATCACAGCAGACAAACGGAATTTATATATTTCAAAAGTAGTATTGAATCCGAGTTGGAAATCTGGAGATACAGTTCCAATCACATCGAGAGGACCAGCCTGAGGGAATCCATCCTCATCTACAACAATTTGACCTGCTTCGTTTCTTAAATAGCTAACTCCATAAATTACGGGAAACTTATATCCTATACCTGCTCTTACTTGAGGTTCAACAAAGCCTCCCAAGAAAATATTGTTTACACCAGGAGCCAATTCATCTACATAGTTATCAATTTTAGAAAAGTTAAATGCAAAGTCCCAATTGAAATTCTTTTGTTTTACAGGACTCATTCCTAATGTAAATTCATGCACATTCGTATGAATTGAGCCACCATTTGTTACTAAAGATCCTGATCCAGTTGAACCGGCTAAGGGAACTTCAAATATTTGATCTTTCACATTCTGTCGCGAGAAGGTGTAATTCAAATTTAATAATCCGTTGAAAAATGTCAAATCAGAGCCAATTTCATACGATTTTGTATTTTGTGGTTTTAAATTAGGATCATATATGGTTGAATTTAGCGTATAGGCTACCACAGGCCCAATCGGATAAGAGATTGGAGTACCACTTGAAAAACCTCCTCCGTAAACAGGGGTTAAATAATATGAATCATAATAGGTACCTGCTTGCCCAACCTCTGCATACGATGCACGGATTTTACCAAATGTAAGAACATTATTCCTTAAACTCTCAAGTTCAGTAAAGATGAAACCCAAAGAAACAGATGGATAAAAGAAAGATCGGTTTCCACGTGGCATAGTAGAGACTACATCATAACGTCCGGTTCCATTTAGAAATAAGTAGTTTTTGTAAGATAATCCAACATTGGCAAATGTACCCACCGTCCTTGTTCTCCTGTATGTATCTGTTGCCTGATAAACAGAAGCATTATCAATGTGATTCCATCCGGAAAAATTAAAATCACGACCATATGCTTCTGTGAATTTTCGTGTTGTATGAATTAGTTCGTTACCTGCTAATGCATCAAAAACGACATCTTCATTCACGTCCCATCTGAAATTAGCAGTAAGAAGTGAGTTGAATTGATTTACTGTAACAGCGTAATGATCAGCCTCTCCTCTTCCATTTGAATGTCCATATCCCCAGACATCATCATAATTTGTTGTATATGAATCATCGCCAATCTGATATTTCAAATCAAGTGTTTTATCGATACTATTCAGTTTTGTGCTATACTGGAGATACGTATTCCCAAAGAATCGATGGGTTGTTTCAGAAAATTTATTGTGTTGAACTCCCCAATATGCGCCATCGAAGCCACCAGTACCTCTGTAGGTATTCTGTCTGTATGGGTCACCTTCATAATGATTAGGGATTCCAGCGAGATCGTAATTAGGAGGAGCCGGAAAAACCGTGGCAACAATACCATTATTCGCTCCTGTTTGCTTTGACAATTCTGAGGCTATAAAATTCCCACTGAAGCCTGTCTTCCAATTTTTGTGTAATTTTGCCTCTGCAGAAAACTTAGCGTTATATCTGTCCATCCCTGTTGATGGTACAATACCTTTAGAAGTTGAGTTACCTAATGAAAATGAATAATTTCCATTTTCAAAACCCTGAGCAACATTCAACGAGTTATTCCACACATGGCCTGTTTGAAAAAATTCCCCGACGTTATCGTAAACCTGAGGAATAACCCAAGGGTCGAGACCTGCATTAGCACGTTGTCTTACATAATACATCCCTTCTTTTTTACCATCTCTTGCAGTGTTTGCATTGTCAGTATTTCCACCGTAAGTAGGATCATTAGGAAGCTCTGAAATTTTTGGTCCCCACGACATGGATGAATTCCACCCATAGTTACCTCCTGTTCCTTGTGCATATTCCGTTTGAAGGTCAGGCATTATCGATAAAAAATCTAAAGACAAACTGGTATTATAAGTAATCTCTGGCTTACCTTTTCTAGCACCTTTACCACTTTTTGTTGTTATTACTACAACACCATTTGAAGCCCTCATTCCATAAAGTGCAGAAGCAGCCTGCCCCTTAAGAATATTTACACTTTCAATATCATTAGGATCAATATCAATGGAACGAGTTGCAAAGTCTGATCCGGTCACAGAATCATCGGTGTTCAAATCTGAGGTTGACGCGACAGGCATTCCATCAACAACATATAATGGTGTATTATCACCGGTAAAAGAACGTGACCCGCGTATAGTTAACTTTGCTGAAGCACCAGGCATACCGGATGAAGGTGTAACTTCTATACCGGAAACTTTCCCCTGTAAGGCTGTTGTCAAATTATTATTGGCAGCCTGAACTAATTCATCAGCTTGTAAGTCCTGTACAGCATACCCAAGCGCTTTTTTCTCTCGGGTTATACCCATTGCCGTTACAACTAATTCTTCCAAGACTTCAGTGTCCGAAAGCAATACAACTCTAATATTGGCCCTAACAGGCAATTCCTGAGTTTGCATGCCCACATAGGAAATAACAAGCGTACCACCAGCAGGGGCTGACAAAGAAAAATTACCATCAAAATCGGTAACCGTTCCTTGAGATGTACCTTTGATTTGGATAGTTGCTCCAATCACAGGCTCACCTGCATCATCTACCACAGTACCCCGTACCTGGGTCTGAGCGGTAATAATCCCTATCCCAACAAAGAACAGGGTTAAAAACATTGCTAGTTTTCTTTTCATAAACTCTACTTTTTAATTAATCACTGTCATTATTAATTTATTTATTCAATTTACCATTCCGGGAATGTGGTTTGTTAATGCTCAATAGTAAATTTAAATTCAATTGTTCTTTTTCTTTCGCTCCTAATCAATTAACATTTGAATAGAAACAATTCCAATTCACAAATATATATCAATTATTTTAATTACCTTTTTTTTTGCACTTTTTTTTATAAAAAAACACCAAACAGCTTAAAATAATGCTTTTTTATTTACATTTTTTCCGCTTTGACATCAAAATTGAAAAGGATGTTGGCGTTGCGCCCTTAACTTTTTTAACAAATAATAAACCTTCAACAATCCTCTCTTTCTTTTACAAAGTCGCAAATATAATTCATTAAGAATCATTTTGCAACATAATGCCAAACAAAATCTCTTTTTTAACATCAAATCGACAAATTCTATGAGAAATAGTCAAAACAAATGGCAGATTTAAATACTTAAAGACAAAAAAAAAGAATGACCAAAAGGCCATTCTTTTTTATATGGGTGTTGAAATAGATCTACTTCTCTATTCCAAGCAACTCTACATCGAAAATTAGGTTGGAGAAAGGCTTGATGGTTCCTCTGTCAGTTGAACCATACGCCAGATCGTAAGGAATATAGAGTCTCCATTTTGAACCGACAGGCATCAACTTCAGTGCTTCGGTCCATCCGGGAATTACCTGCGTAACGCCGAAGATGGCAGGTTCGCCTCTGTCAACGCTACTGTCAAATACAGTTCCGTTGATCAGGGTACCGTGATAATGCACTTTCACTTGGTCGGTATCGGTGGGAAGCGGTCCATTCCCTGAACGGAGAATTTCATACTGCAATCCGCTGGGCAAAGTAATTACTCCTTCTCTCTTGGCATTTTCAGCCATATAAGCATCGCCTACAGCAATGCTGTCCTTATACTGGCTTTTCAGTTCTTCTTCCTGACGGGCGGTTTCTGCTGCCTGGGCTTTTTCCACTTCAGACTGAATCAATCCGTTGGCTTCCATCTTACTAATTGCCAGCTGCTGGTTCTTTAATACGGAGATAAGACCGGCCAGTATCTGGTCGTTGTTTACCTTCTTGGTAGAATCTGATCCGAAGAGCATGCTATTGAACTGCGGAAGCATCTGCTGAGAGAACTGCACCCCAATACTGAGCCCGTTGGCATAAGCCGATTTCTCCTTCTGATTCATCCCCTCAGTCAATCCTTTAATAAAATCATTGAGCTTGGGTGCGTTGATTTTGTTCACCGAGTCGATTTTTGCAGCCATCTCTTTCTGAAGAGCTTCTTTCTGCGTTGAATCGGCAGATGCAATTCTCATCTGATAGTCGTACTCGATATTGGAGGTGTTTACCAACACTCCGGTTTGTTCAAGAAATTGCACCAAACCCTGATCGGCCATGCTCACCCCATAGGCGTAAGAAACACTGTCCACTGAATTTTTCAAGGATGTTTTGGGCGTGGAAGCACCGCCACAGGAAACCATCGTGATGGCCATTACAGCCACTACGCTGAAAGTAGTCAAAATTGTTTTTTTCATTTTTCTTTAAATTAAATCATTTATCCGTTAAAATCAACTTTTCTTTATGTTGTGTATGTGATTTAGTATGAGTAAAGTTATACAATCCCCAGTAGCTCCACCTCAAAAATAAGAGTTGAGTTGGGTTCTATGGAACCCCCTGCACCTTGCTGCCCGTAAGCAAGGTCCGAAGGAATAAACAACCTCCACTTTGACCCAACAGACATAAGCTGCAATGCCTCTACCCATCCTTTTATTACCTGGTTCACGCCAAACTCTGCCGGTTGTCCCCGTTGAACGGAACTGTCAAACACAGCACCGTTGAGCAACGTTCCGTGATAATGGCACCTTACCTTGTCTGTTGCCCTGGGTTTCGCACCGCTCCCTTCAACCAAAACTTCGTACTGAAGCCCACTGGGTAGAGAAATCACGTTCTCTTTTTTGCTGTTCTCAGCCAGAAAAGCCTTCCCGGCTTCCAGATTTTTGCTGAGCATCTCATCCTGTTGTTTACTGAAATAATCCTGTATCACCCGGTTTGCTTCCTGTGGGCTCATAGAGGGAGTTGTGTTATTCATTATCTCGGTAAAGGCTTCTACAAAAGAGGCGACATCCAGTTGTCGCAACCCTGAGTTCATTAGATTTGAGGCCATACTCATTCCTAACGCGTAACTTAATTTATCCATTCACTTTTTTCTTTTTCAATTTGGTCACAAAAATACGATTTTAATATGAAATAACTTCGACTTCTGCCGATAAAAAACTATATTTGTCTGATATCAACGAAATAAGAGGGTCGGATGAAGAAAAAATTAGTCATACTTACCGGGGCAGGCATGAGTGCCGAGAGCGGCATCGCAACTTTCAGAGATTCGGGGGGACTGTGGGAACAGTATCCCGTGGAACAGGTGGCTACACCGGAAGGATTCGAAGCAGATCCCGAATTGGTCCTGAACTTCTACAACATGCGCCGCAGGGAGCTCCTGAAGGCAAAGCCGAACAATGGACACAAGGGGCTGGCAGAGCTGGAGAAAGATTTCGATGTAAATATCATCACGCAAAACATCGACAACCTGCACGAGATGGCTGGCAGTACAAGGGTGCTGCATCTTCATGGCGAATTGATGAAGGCACGCTCAACAGGCGACGAGTCGCTAATCTATGAGATGACCCCCGAAAAGTGCGACATCCATTTGGGCGACCTGTGCGAAAAGGGCTTTCAGCTTCGCCCGCACATTGTCTGGTTCGGAGAAGCAGTGCCCATGATGCCGGAGGCAGAGAAGATTACCCAACAAGCGGATTTATTCGTAATCATTGGTACCTCCATGAATGTATACCCCGCGGCAGGCCTGTTGCACGACGTCAGAAAAAACGTGCCGGTCTGGCTGATCGACCCCAAAGACGTACATACCATGCGGTACGATATTCACCATATTAAAATGGGAGCATCGGAAGGAGTGAAGGAACTTAAAAAGATGTTGGCCCTTATCTCCGGAATCTGAATTTTCACAAATGCCCTTTTGAGGAAATGCTGCTCCTCCAATCTTTGAAAGTCCTCTTTTTTTTGTAATTTCGCTTCATTATTTAAGTTTCGCATAAATCTGAAATGTGCGCAATCATACATTCAGCATGCGAATCTTGAGTTTTTAATTACAAACAGAGAGGAAGCCCGTGGGAAAGAAAATTGCAGAAACACCGATGATGAAACAGTTTATCGAGATTAAGAAGAAACATCCCGATGCCATCCTGCTGTTTCGGGTGGGTGATTTTTACGAGACTTTTTCGGATGACGCCATCGAAGCATCCGAGATACTGGGGATCACGCTTACACGAAGGGCAAACGGAGCAGCTCAGTTTGTGGAACTGGCCGGCTTCCCCCACCATGCGCTCGACACTTACCTGCCTAAGCTGGTCCGTGCCGGCAAACGGGTCGCTATCTGCGACCAGCTGGAAGATCCTAAATTGACCAAAAAGCTGGTAAAAAGAGGCATTACCGAACTGGTTACTCCGGGCGTATCCATTAACGACACGGTGCTGAATCACAAGGAAAACAACTTCCTCTGCGCCTTACACATTGCAAAAAACAACCAGTACGGCATCTCCCTCCTTGATATCTCCACCGGGGAATTTCTTATTTCAGAAGGCAACAGGGATGAAGTGGATAAGCTGCTGGCCAACTTCTCACCGAAAGAGTTGTTGATTGAACGAGGGAACAAGAAAAAAACGGAAGAGGCCTTCGGAAACAATTGGCTCCTGTCGGAACTGGAGGATTGGATATTCACCGACGATGCGGCACGCGACAGGCTCATTCGCCATTTTCAGACAACCAGCCTGAAAGGTTTCGGGGTGGAAAACATGCCGTTGGGAATCATCGCCTCGGGAGCAGTACTGCATTATCTCGACATCACTCAACACCACCACATAGAACACATTGTTTCCCTGGCGCGTATTGAAGAGGAGCGCTTCGTGCGTCTCGACAAGTTCACGGTACGAAGCCTTGAACTTATTTCCACCATGAACGAAGGGGGAAAAACACTTCTCGACATCCTGGATAAAACGATCTCTCCCATGGGATCGCGCCTCTTGCGCCGATGGATTGTCTTTCCTCTAAAAGACACCAAGCCCGTAGAAGACAGGCTGAATGTGGTGGAGGACTTCTTCCGCGAGCCGGAACTGAAGAGTCTGTTGGAACAACAACTCTCGCTCATTGGCGACCTGGAACGCATCATCTCCAAAGCGGCTGTCGGCCGGATCACCCCACGGGAGGTGGTGCAGTTGAAAGTGGCTCTTACGGCCATTGAGCCGATAAGAGAGGCTTTTATGGCTTCAGAGAACCACAGCCTGCGGGAGATGGGAGAGAAACTGAATCCATGCCCCGATATACGCGATCGCATTGAAAGGGAGATCATCCCTGATCCTCCGGCACTAACCGCTAAAGGCGGATACATCTGCAAGAACGTAAGCAAAGAACTGGACGAGTTGCGCCAAATTGCCTACTCCGGGAAAGATTACCTGATGCAACTGCAACAGCGTGAAAGTGAAAGAACGGGTATTCCTTCGCTAAAAGTAGCCTACAACAATGTATTCGGTTATTATATCGAGGTGCGCAACACACACAAGGAGAAGGTTCCCGCAGAGTGGACAAGAAAGCAGACCCTGGTAAGCGCCGAACGGTACATCACCGAAGAGCTGAAAGAGTATGAAGAGAAAATACTGGGTGCGGAAGAAAAAATTGTGGCCCTGGAAGATCAGATTTATGGCGCACTGGTGCAGAACCTGCTGGCCTACATCCCCGTCATTCAGGTCAATGCAGCCGTCATTGCCCGGGCAGACTGTCTGCTCTCCTTTGCCAACGTATCCCGGCAAAACAACTATATCCGTCCGGAGATCAATAATTCCGACGTCATAGACATTAAAAATGGGCGCCATCCGGTCATTGAGCGACAGCTGCCTCCCGATCAGCCGTTCATAGCGAACGATGTACGCCTGGATAACGACACACAGCAGATCATGATCATCACCGGGCCCAACATGGCCGGTAAATCGGCCCTGTTGCGACAGACAGCATTGATCACGCTCATGGCGCAGATAGGTTGCTTTGTCCCGGCCGACTCTGCAAAGATCGGGCTGGTGGACAAGATCTTCACACGAGTGGGCGCTTCCGACAACATCTCTCAGGGCGAATCCACGTTCATGGTGGAGATGAACGAAGCAGCCAACATCCTCAACAACCTGTCGGACAAAAGCCTCATCCTTTTCGACGAACTGGGCCGCGGAACCAGCACATATGACGGCATCTCCATTGCCTGGGCCATTGTAGAGTATATCCA
>NZ_DCEN01000044.1:36186-36780 GCF_002316955.1 Proteiniphilum sp. UBA1028 | reverse complement strand
TATGTGGGCATGTAAGGTTCGCGTAGCACCCTGTCTGTCAACAATTGCTCCCCGCCGCCTTTGTCGCACTCGGCACAGCCGGTAGCGTTCTTAACCAAGTTCAGTGAAGCATCGCTCATCCAGCTTTCAAAAGGAACAGCGGCACTGTAGCTGATGGTCTGGCGCGTGTTGTTATTGCGCTTCAACACCGTTTGGGGTGTCTCGGCAAACACGGGGTCACCGTTTAATACCCGCGCCCGTTCCACCATTTTTTGGCGGCGTCCGCCATTGACCACCGCGGGAGGCAAAGCCCGGGTCTGCGTTCCCGTATTGGCCGTGAGAACGGGAGTGAGGGTAAGCATTTCGTCGGAGCCTATCTTTAAGGCGTCCAGCACAATATCCATGTACACCGAAAGGGTGTTGTTTTCTTTTATGCCGGTGAGGTTCTCTACCGCAACCTGCCCCGAGTAGACTCGTTGCCCGTATGCCGCAGTTGTAACTCCGAGAAACAGGGCAACCGGTAAGATAAATATGTGTGTAAATGTTTTCATCGCCGCTTATTTGAGAAAATAAATGAGTGACAGGGCCGCTTTGGTTACGCCCCAGTAGTTGTAC
>NZ_DCEN01000044.1:33488-35779 GCF_002316955.1 Proteiniphilum sp. UBA1028 | reverse complement strand
CGGGTTGTGCCAGCCAATGCTTGGCTTTTCGGTTGTCTTTAAAATCCCAAAGGTTAAAGCCCCCACCCAATTCGAGTGAAGTTTTCTTCCCAAGGGAAAATTCTAATCCTGCGTTAGGCGACGCGGCAGCTCCCCAATAAGCAAAATTGGTTTTAACCGCCACTTTTTGAGCGTTTAGTGTAAACAAACTACACGTAAATGCGATAACCGTAAAAAGAATGCTGTGCGGATAATTCTTAAACATACTTTGAAAATATTTTTTTAAGCTTATGTTCATTTGACTGATTGAACGATGCTAAAGAACCAAATATTATCGACCTATCTATCAGACCGTTAATTTTGTTTTTTTACTTTATCGTAAAAATGAAAAACAGATGCTTTTCTTGATCTTGGCAACCGCTGCAAATTTAAAATGACAACCCATCATACGAAAAGAAATAACGGACAAAAAATATAGGAAACAGGACATTTTGGGCTCGTATATAGATCAACTGTTTGCTTTTCGGATCTCGGACGGGGTTTTATTTAAATAGCGGCGGCAATAGTTACTGAGTTGTGTTTCAGAACCGAATCCCAATTGTGGTGCGAGGATTTTAAGTCCGTCTTCAGACTTCATCAGCTCCAATTCTACCTGCTGTTTATTCTGTTCCAGCAGCCATTGTTTGGGGGTGATCTGGAAGTATTGCTTGAAATGGCGTCTGAAGGTGCGTTCCGTCATATTGCAGGCTGAGGCCAGTTCAGCCACTGTTTTCACTTCCCGGCTTTTTTGCTTCACCATGATCATGAATGGGTTGTCTCCCCGGATAAGGGAATGAAAAAACTGGGCGTTCTCCTCTTTGGTGAAAAAAGCCCGCATAAGAAAGAACCATTCGCT
Source organism: Proteiniphilum sp. UBA1028 (assembly GCF_002316955.1). NCBI lineage: Bacteria > Pseudomonadati > Bacteroidota > Bacteroidia > Bacteroidales > Dysgonomonadaceae > Proteiniphilum > Proteiniphilum sp. UBA1028. The sequence continues at coordinate 34,905 of NZ_DCEN01000044.1, read as the reverse complement.
TTGCTTGATGTCTTGTAGATGGGCGCAGTACATTTTGTGAGCGATGTAGAATCGCATTCCGTTCAGGTAGTCCGTGATCTGCGGCAGTATGGGCAGCTTTTCGATGCAACGGGTCTCCTTCGGAATGTATTTGCGGAGTTTGATGAGCGAAAACTCATCGCACCGTATATGCGGATTCTCGAACATCAGTATTATGGATTCCGCATCACTCAGCGTGATGCCGGTATAGTTGTACTGCTCGTTCAGGGAGTACATGTTTCCTGCCGTGAGCCGGTGGGTCTGGTCATAACAGCAGTTGATCTCCACCTCTCCTTTTAGCATGAAGATAAAAGCATACAACCCATTTGAATCTATAACGATACGATGGTGTGCGGGCAACGCGTGCACCTTGAAAAGAGAATGTACCTCGGAAAGGTAATGTCGGCATTGTTGATGCTCATTGAAGTAAAGTATGTCCATAACAGATCTTTTTATAAGTTTCTGAAATTAAACCCTTGTTACAGGAATTCCAGGTCTTATTGGAAAACCGTGTTGTCCTTTATGGCTTCGTTTCTTATTTTTGTGGGACTTGAGCCAATCTTGGACTTACAGAAATGCGCCAAATGCGACATGCTGCAGAATCCTGTAATCGACACAATTTCATTAATGGGTATATCGGTGTTTTGCAAATAATGCAAGACTTCATTTTTCTTGATCAAGAACAACCATTGCTTGGGTGTAGTGTTAAGTATCCGCTTGAAATGCCGGGTAAATGTTCTCGTGGATTTGTAACCGCAGCGCCGGGCGAGATCCTCTATGGAACCGGAGTCCTTATAATGCATTAGAACGCGTTCAACAAAATTCACCTCCACTTCCGATTTAGGGTTGTATCTTACGATATTCACGGAGAGTAAATCCTTTGCGTTATCACTGGAAATGGTCTTGTATTTACCGTCGCCAAAATGTAACACACACTTCACAACACCATGGTAAGACACATTTTCGTGATTTGCCTGCTTCTGAATATTATATGGTTCCGGTAAAATATTGTTTGTTAGTTCTATAACATTCATAAAAGAATAGACCTCCTTGTATCATTCTTGTCCGATATTTCCTCTTTTTAATGTCGGGAAAAATCATGACTTATCTCAAACATAACAGCAACTTCATATTTTTTGTATGTGAAAAATAACATGTATTGATTTGCTATAAAAATGTAACTTATTGACAGACAAAGTTATTCTTAATATAAATGAATTTTGAACATGTGTCCTTTTTTTATAGTTTTTTGGGTATTTATTCCACAAAATATTATTGAGGGCTTCTAATTAATTGGGGTTTGCTTATTAATTTACAATCAAGCATAAAATTTCATTTTCGGCTTGAATGGATAAATGTTTATATTTCTCATTTTCATCAGGTTCAGTAGTGGCGAGGC
>NZ_DCEN01000044.1:27221-33345 GCF_002316955.1 Proteiniphilum sp. UBA1028 | reverse complement strand
GAAGTGATGACTATTCTGATCGCTTTTCATTTAAGCGGGATGTGTAATTTGAACACTTTTGTCTGTTTTATGTCAAGTAGCATTTAAAGGAAGAGTTTCCGAGATTGGTATCTTATAACAGATTTTTGAAACTTCAGCAAAAGACGCTCCCCCTTTGGTCTTGTTTCTGAAACCTGTCGAAAAGGAGATTTCACAGGAATCAACTTCATAGATTCTACTGCATTGAAAGTATGCCACATCAAACGGGAGCACTTCAAACGAGTATTTGATGGGATGGCCGCCAAAAACAAAACGACTTTAGCCTGATTCTTTGGCTTTAAGTTGTAAATTATCATAACGATAAAGGTGATATTATCAGCTTTGTCAATAAAGCATCCAGGAAATTATATGCTAACAGAAGATATGTTTCATAGAAACTCGTCGAGATATTTTTTGTGGAGGGAATTCATTTTGTGGCAAAAAAATAACATGAAGGACGGAGGACTTCCGTTGCAAGACAGAGTACTGCTTTGTAAGAAAGCCATTATTGAATCGGTAAAGGATGAATTACAGCTTTTACTACTCTGAAATCGGCAAGTGTACTAAGCCGTTTGCAGCTCACGAATGCCGCTGCTGTTAGGGAGATGGCACAGTGGCACAGGAGTGAATGAAGATGGTTGATGATGGGAGCTGTTATTGCCTCACCCAACAAAATCGAATCCGGGTTTACTGCAATTTTTAGTCTCGGATAGATCCGGTTTCTTTTTCTATTTTACAGGTTTTGCTCCTCGCATGTATTATGATAAAATGATAAGAGATTCTTCACAAAGAGTAACCTTCTCCAGTCGGTCGTCGTGCACGATATAGGTGTTTTCGATACCTGCGGCACCAATGCCCGGTAATACGAACTTGGGCTCGATTGCAATGGCCATGCCGGCCTCCAGAACCTCGTTTGAGCGGGGGGTGAGCACGGGAGGCTCATTGATCTCCAGCCCCACGCCATGACCCACAAATTTGGCCTGTTGTGCGGTACCCATGAAATATGCCTCCAGTTTATTCTCTTTGACGATCTTTTCGGCGATGTGCCAGAGCACTGCACAGGGAACGCCTGCCTTTGCGGTCGCCTCAATGGTGTGTAAAATGTCAAGCGATACCTGATGTGCCCGATAAGCAATATCAGGGACATGCTCAATCACAAAAGTACGGGTCATATCGTCCATGCAGGGACGGTAGTTTCCCGCCATATCCACCATCAGGGTGGTTCCGGGTGCGAGTAGTGTACCACTGGCCCCCAGGGGAAGCAATGGGGTGATGCCTGCACCACCCAGGGCATAATCGTAGGGTGAGGCAACCTGCGCATTGTCACCCGCGAGCATGCTTCCCATAAAGATGTCCATGTTCTCACCGAAAGAGCGGAAGATACCCATTGATCCGTGTAGGCGCATCTGCCGTTCAATTTCTATCTGCAGCGCCAGGTCGGTCATCCCTTTGTGGTAGAGGGAGGGGATCAATTCATACACTTTTGCATGAATGGCTGCGCTCTCGCGAATCTGATCCAGTTCGTATGCTGACTTGACCGATCTTATTTCCCTGATCGCGGCAGAGATATTCTTGATCTCCGGCATCTCCAGCGCTTCCTGTAAGCGGAGCGCTGCACTGAGCGTGATCGTGTCACTTTCCAATAAAACCTGTCCGGGAACCCTGAAGCCCGCTTCACGAAGCAGGCCGGGTATCTGTTCAGGCTTACGGATCATAAAAATATTATTTCCCCACAACCCGGCGGGACGCCTTACAAACAGCAGCGGATCGCTCTGGGCATATACCAGGATATAACCATCAAAAATGAATCCGGTAAGCCAGTATTTGTTTACCTGTGAGGTGATAAGGCAGCTCTCGGCCTGCATAGTAGACAACAGTTGTTGCAGCTTTTGCAACCGTTTGTCTGTTTCTGTTTTTGGAAGTTTGCTCATGAAGAGGGTTTAATCAGTTCAAATATACAATATTCTTTCCATCTTGTATTGCTCCAGGATGAAGACAGTTCAAAAAAAAACTTAATCCGTCCAATAAAACGTTACCAATCGTCAATGTGAGTAGCTGTATAAAAAAAAAACCTATCTTTATGCCGTCGCAATATGTAGACCGGTGAACGGAAGGATACTCATAGTAGAAGATGACCGATCTTTTGGAACCATGTTGGTGAAATGGTTTGAGAGAAACGGATACATGGCAACGTTGTGCTCAGGTATGACTACGGCACGCGAAACGCTGTCCAAGTCGGAGTATGAACTGATCCTGTCTGATCTGCGCCTGCCCGATGGTGATGGTATCATGTTGCTTAGCTGGTTAAAAGAGAAAGGAACAGATATTCCCGTGATCATCATGACCGGCTATGGGGACGTGCAGACGGCTGTCTCTGCCATTAAACTGGGAGCCTTCGACTATCTCGAAAAACCGATTAATCCCTCTCTGCTTAATCAAAAAATAAAAGATGTTTTCGAGACAGCCAGAACGGATAAATCTTCAAAGATCAGGAAAACGAATTCACAAATCCCGCCTGACAGTTCCAGGAGTATTGTATTTGGCCGCAGCCCTCTTTCTGTACAGATGTATGCCCATATCAACCTGGTAGCACCCACACAAATGGCTGTGATGGTCATAGGGGAAAGCGGTACGGGAAAAGAAAGTGTAGCCAGGATGATTCATGAAAGGAGCAACCGCGCCTCGGGGCCTTTCATTGCCGTAGATTGCGGAAGCCTCTCCCTGGAACTGGCGCCAAGCGAGCTGTTTGGGCACAAGAAAGGATCATTTACCTCTGCAATTGAAAACAAAACCGGCTTTTTTGCCGAAGCCTGTGGCGGAACGCTTTTTCTCGATGAAGTGGGAAACCTGCCCTACGGTGTTCAGATGCAGATGCTTCGTTCGTTGCAGGAGAAAAAAATAAGGCCTGTGGGTACCTCCTCAGATATCGATGTGGATGTACGCATTATCACCGCTACCAATGAGGACCTGGAAAAAGCCATTGCCGAAGGGCGCTTCAGGGAAGATCTTTATCACCGCCTCAATGAATTTATAATACAGGTGCCTCCACTGAGGGCCTGTGTATCGGACGTGCAACGCTATGCCAACCATTTTCGGGAGGAAGCAAATAAAGAACTCGACAGGCACGTCGTTTCCATTTCTGCCGAAGCATGTATGAAACTTGAAAATTACAGCTGGCCCGGAAACTTGCGTGAACTCCGTAATGTAATCCGCCGTTCAGTGCTTTTTTCAGTTGGTGATACAATCACCGGGGAGAGCTTGCCCGTTTTAACCGAAAAAAAAACGGGCAATGACATAAAAGGAGACATATCCCTTTTACGTGAACCGGATCAGGAAAAAGAAAAGATCATTGAAGCCCTGGAACGTGTAAAAGGTAACAAGACAAAAGCTGCCATGTTGCTGCAGATCGACCGGAAGACACTTTACAACAAGATTCACCTTTATGGCATAGGGCTATAAGAAATCTCTCCGGATGGTCTCACGAAATGACTCGAGCTTGCCAATTGTCTCCAGAAGCTCTTCCTTCCATTCCGGCCACTCCTTTTCACCATCTCCCGGAAACTTGTCCATCTTGCGTAATGCGTCACAAAGATGACCGGCGTTAAGCTGGCCGTAAAAGGGGTGAATACGGTGACATAGCTGCCGGGCTTCCTTAAACCGGTCACGCCTTATCAATTCCTTTAATTCATCCAGATCTTTGTGTGAGGTTTGTACAAAACCTGAAAGTATATCTTTTATGGCCTCTGTGTCCTCGTTAAACATGGCTGCCAGCTGCGGAAACCGGCCGGAAAGCGTGGCTCCGTCCCGTATGTGCACCTTTTTCCCTGTGAGTATCACAAGGAGTTGATTCATGGATACCGGCTTGGTTATAAGTCCGTTAAATCCATATTTTAATGCCATCTCAGATGTGTATTCATCATATGCGGTCATCAGCCACACAGGTATATGATCATTTTTTTTCCGGATTAGCTGCAGGATGTCAAGCCCCGTTATTTCTCCCATCTGCATGTCGGTGAACACGATATCGAAAGATGAAATGAGCCGGATAAAACCTTTTACATCACTTGCGTTACTGCAGAGCTTTACCTTAAAACCATTCCCGGTGAGATATTCCCTGAGCATGTTTCCCAGTGTGGCATCGTCTTCAAACAGCAGAATCTTTTCAGGCGGTGTGACACTTACGACCCCTTCCGAAGACTGATCCATTTCAGTGCTATATTTTATCTGAGTAATAGGTAGACGGATGGTGACGGTAGTGCCTTTTCCTTTTTCGGAGATGAGTGAAATCTCTCCCTTCAGGGAATCGACAAGTCCCCTTGTGACATACAATCCGAATCCGTTACCTTCTGTCTTTAAACGGTTCTTTATTCGGGAAAAAGGTTTGAAAATCTGTTCGATGTCCTCTTTGTCAATGCCTATTCCGCTGTCGGAGACAGTAAAAATAAGATCAGTATCCTGCTGTAGTCTGATTGATATTGTTCCCTTCGGAGTATATTTTACCGCGTTTGATATCACATTGATGAGTATCTGTTTGAGCATTGTATAATCCGTCACTGTGTAAAAGGAGGTATCCAGATGATTTTCAAAGTTTACGACAAGTCCTTTTTCATTGGTGAAAGGACGAAACATGCCCATAACATCTTCCATCAGTTCAATTAAATTGAAACGACTGAAATGCAGGGCGCTCTTGTTGCTTTCCATGCGCGAAAACTCAAGCAGATTGGCAAGCATGCTCAAAATATGCAATCCTGAATTTCTGGCAGACTGTAGTTGTCTTTTTATATTGACGGGTAACTCTTCCGAAGCCCACATCTCCATGTAACCCATCATGGAACTGAGCGGTGTTTTTATATCATGAGATACAGAAAGCAATAATTTGTGACGACTGCTTATCAGTTCTTCAGTGATTTGTTTTTCCCGTGCAAGATCAGCCCGTGCCCTTTGTCCTTTATTCAGGTCGTCAATAATCAGGAAGACAATAATCAGGATCAAAATAATGGAAATGGCCCCCACCAAGAGTGCAAAAGTAATGGTTCTCCGGCTTAACATCTCGCTATTGTCAGTACCCATGCGTGTTGTCTCAATAGCTGCATTGTAAAACTGCGTGATCAGTTTAGATATTTTTAAAGAGATGCTTTGTTCCGCGACAACAAGCTCACGGACCTCTCTTTCTATACCTGCCATTTGGGAAATATATGTCTTTGATGCTTCTTGTGTGACCTGTTTCAGGTCTGCATACAACGTGGTATCTACGCGCGATACGGAAAGGGCTCTCTGTTCTGTTCGAGCAATGGTTACCGTGGAGTCAGGTGTCTTTTGCGGATCGAAAAGATCCCTGAGGCGTCCCCAGAAATTTTTTTTTGGAACAGGCACCATGGTGGTGTCTTTATTCATGGTGACTACTATGGAGTCCTGAATAATTTCATCGTAGTGCTCAATCTTCTTGTCTATCTCCACCATCGGATTACGGGACCTCAATTGAATGGTAAGCCTGCGTACAATCCCGTTTTTTTCCTGCAGCAGGGAATCAATGTCTTCCAGAAGCATGTCTTCCCTCCCTTCAAGGGATATGCTTTTAATGTAACTGATCTGCCTGAAAATGTCACGGGTAATGGAATCATACTGCCGCTGATATCTCCCCGAAGGAGATACCAGATATCGGTTCAGCACGTCCTGTGCTTCCTGAACCGATATAATCAGATCATTGCTGTATGAAAGCACTTTATAAGCATTGTCCATCTCCTGCTTCTGCATATCTATTTTCTTCTTTAATGTAAAAGAATAAACAAACAGGCCTATGAAATAGAGGAGTATTACCAGGAGGATTAGCCCGATCTTGATTCTGATTTTATATTCCGGTGAGTGTGCCGTTCGCATGAGATTCCTTTTTTATACCCAAATATAAAGGATATATTTTACATACAACCATATATGCTGTTTCGGATAATTTATTTGAAATGTGGAAATACCCCAGAAGGGTGTGGAATGATTCTACACCTTCCACACGATTTCCACATACTCTTTTTCATTTCTCCTTGTCGGTAGTTTTTTAATTAAACATTTGAAATACAAGTGAATGGGGCTTGTTCTGGTTCCCTGTAACTTC
>NZ_DCEN01000044.1:4847-27028 GCF_002316955.1 Proteiniphilum sp. UBA1028 | reverse complement strand
GGCAAATCATTTAAAGTTTATCATTATGAAAAAAGTTATTTTATCAATTGCTCTGATGGGAGCTGTGATTACAACAGCAAGTGTGCAACAGGTCAATGCAGCCAATGAAGTATCTGCAGTTAATATAGTAATGGACGACGATAATGGATACGTGGAAGTGCAGTTGGACTCGCTGAATCCGGCAGTACAGGCATCTGTTAATGCACTAAGCGCCGAATATGATGTCAAATCATTGAAGTTTAATGCGAGCAAACAGCTTACGAAGGTAATGCTGATTAAGAAAGATGACCAATCCACAAAGAAAGTTTATCTCGATGCGGAAGGCAACGAAGTACCGGCATCGCAACATAAAGCCGAGGCCGCTGAAAAAAACAGACAGGGAGAAACTCCTTCAGTAGAAGTCTTTGAGGCAACGCAACAAAAAGAAGACGGATTCGCAAACGTCAAGTTCGAAGACCTGAATGAAAAAGTACAGCAGGCTGTCCGTAAGCTCATCGATAAATATGACATTAACGCGTTGCAGTATCATGCAGAGAAGAAAATAACGAAGGTTACTGCAACAGATAAGGAAAATCAGTCGGTAAAGACCGTTTATTTCGATGATGAAGGAAAGGAAATAACTCCGGAAGCAGCTCCACAAAACACTACAGAGGCTCCCATGTTATTATAGGAACAAACTACACTTTCGCACCTCTATATATTACTTAGTTAACTATACTTCAATCAATAACTAAGGAGTTTCTTTCGCCCTCTTTGCATGTGACATGTAGGAGGGCGTTTTTTTCTATTGGTCGCTTTCCGATTGTCTCTTTGAGTACAGGTAAATTCAGGAATTCCATATTTTCCAGGCTGTGCGGGCTTGTATCTCCAGCATCTCCCTGCCGTTTTTAGTGGTGGCACCCTGTGTTCGCCCTTTTTTCAGGAATAATGATTCTTCGGGATTGTACACAAGATCGTACAGCAGATGATTTGAACCGAGATACTGATAAGGGATGTCAGGACATGCGTCAACATGAGGAAAAGTGCCGACCGGTGAAGCGTTCACGATTAAGAGATGCGTTGATAACATTTCCCGGGACAATGCGTCATAAGTGAGTTTGTCTTTTCCTGCAGAACGGGATACATAACGCCATTCTATGCCCAGATCCCGAAGGGCTTGTGCTACCGCCTTCGATGCTCCACCGGTGCCCAGGATCAGGGCTTTGCGGTGAACAGCGGGGTTTAGCAGGGGGCAGAGTGAATCCCGAAAGCCAATATAATCGGTATTGTAACCGGTCAGTTGGTAAAAATACATGTCGCCCGGTTTCCGGTCGACCCTGATTACGTTTACAGCTCCAATTTTTTTTGCTTCGGGGGAAATATCATGCAGAAAAGGAATTACCTTTTCTTTGTAGGGGATGGTCACATTCAGTCCTTTCAGGTGCTGATGAAAGAGAATAACCCGGCGTATTTCGTGAATATCTTCTATTTCAAAATTCAGATATTCGGCATCAATCCTCTCTCTCTCGAATTTTTCTGCAAAAAACTGTGCGGAGAAGGAGTGCTTAAGCGGAAATCCAATCAGTCCGTAAGTCTTCATATTTTATTCGGTTGTCTACGAAATCATTTTACAGGTTTCTCAGCAATATACAACGTGCTGATGCCCATCGTGTACCTTCTGAGCCTGATATTTGTAAATCCGTTCTTTCTCAGAATCAACATCATTTCCCTCCCCTGCGGAAATGCAGCAATTGAAGCAGGTAGGTATCTATATGCGCGTTGTTCGGTAGCAAACAAACCCGACAAAAAAGGCATCACGTATTTTGTATAGGTGGCGTATAGTTCTTTTATAGGAGTCTTTCCGGGGGTGGTAAGTTCAATAAAGAGAAAAACACCACCCGGCTTCAACACGCGAAGCACCTCCTGAAAACTTTGGTCGATATTCTCGAAGTTGCGTACCCCGAATGCCACCGTGGCGGCATCGTAGCTGTTATCCGGGAAAGTCATGGTCGAGCAGTCCTGATTCTCAAACGAGATAATCTTTTCCAGCCCTCTTTTCTTTACTTTCTCTTTGCCAATTTCCATCATGCCGTCGGAGATATCCACGGCAGAAATCTTGTCAGGACGCAGAATCTGCTGCGCAAGAATGGCAAAATCTCCCGTTCCGGTCGCAATATCCAGGATATGTCGGGGGTGGTATTTTCGGAGTTCCTTCAACGCATCTCTACGCCAGTAATTATCGATTCCTAGCGAGAGTGTGCCATTCAGCCTGTCGTAATTGGGCGCAATCTCATTGAACATTCTGATTACCTGTTCATTTTTTGGCCGATCGGAGTCGTAGGGATTGACCTTTTCAACTTTATAGCTCATTTATGGATGTTCTTTCTTCAGATATTCTGTGATATTCTTCTCGATACGCGCTTCCAGATCGGCTGCGTCGGCTTTTACAAATTTTTCTCCCACAATCTTCTCGTAAAGTTCGATGTACCGTTCGGAAACGCTGCGGCAGTACTCGTCAGTCATTACGGGGATCTGCTGCCCTGTCTGTCCTTTGAATCCATTATCCATCAGCCATTTGCGTACAAATTCTTTCGACAGCTGTTTTTGTTCTTCCCCTTTCTCAAAGCGCTCCGCATATCCGTCGCAATAAAAATAACGAGACGAGTCGGGGGTGTGGATCTCATCGATGAGATAAATCTGCCCCTCTTTTTTCCCAAACTCATACTTGGTATCCACGAGGATCAGGCCTTTCTCTGCAGCCATCTCGGTGCCTCGTTTGAAGAGGGCATAGGTGTATTGCTCCAGCTGTTCATACTCCTCCTTGCTCACCAGTCCCTGAGCAATAATCTCTTCCCTGGAGATGTTTTCGTCGTGTCCCTCGTCTGCTTTGGTGGTGGGGGTGATTAGCGGAGTTTCGAACCGCTGGTTTTCACGTAGTCCCTCGGGCAGCGGTAACCCGCAGAGTAGGCGTGCTCCCTTCTGGTATTCACGCCAGGCACTACCGGTTATGTAGCCGCGAATGACCATCTCCACCTTATAGGGCTCGCAACGTACTCCTACAGTGACCATCGGGTCAGGCGATGCTTTTTTCCAGTTTGGTACGATGTCGGCCGTAGCATCCAGAAATTTCGCTGCGATCTGATTTAATACCTGACCTTTGTAAGGAATTCCTTTCGGCAACACCACATCGAATGCCGAAATTCGGTCTGTGGCAATCATTACCAGCGTGTCGTCCCCAATGCTGTACACATCACGTACTTTTCCGTGGTAGACCTGAGTCTGTCCTGCAAAATGATAATTTGTTTTTGTCAGCGTATCCATATGAATTGATTTGTTGATTTTTATGATAAATTGATCGGATGATTCGCTTGCTTTTCCTCTTCCTCATATGCCTCCACAATCCGTTGTACCAGCTTGTGGCGCACGATATCTTTCTTGTTGAACTCCACTGTGGCAATGCCTTTGATATGACGCAGCATCCTCATGGCATGAATCAGTCCCGATGGTTGCGAATTGGGCAAATCCACTTGCGTAATATCTCCGGTGATAATCATTTTTCCGTTTATTCCCAGTCTTGTAAGGAACATTTTAATCTGGGGTTTGGTGGTGTTTTGTGCCTCATCGAGGATGATCACCGCATCGTTGAGCGTTCGTCCGCGCATGAATGCCAATGGAGCTATCTGGATGATTTTATTTTCAATGTACTCCTTCAGTTTCAGGGGTGGGATCATATCCTCCAATGCATCGTAGAGCGGCTGCAGATAGGGATCAATCTTCTCTTTCATATCGCCGGGAAGGAATCCCAGTTTCTCGCCGGCCTCCACGGCAGGGCGGCTAAGAATGATCTTCCGCACCTGTTTTGTTTTCAATGCACGTACGGCAAGGGCTATTGCTGTATAGGTCTTGCCCGATCCTGCCGGCCCTATGGCAAAGACCATGTCGTTCATATCGAATGCCTCTGTCAGCTTCTTTTGGTTGGCAGTACGGGCCAGGATGGGTTTCCCGTTTAATCCGTGAATGATGAGGTTATCCACGTTTATTACAGTCGGAGCCTTCCCCTTTACGATGTCAAGGATGTCGCTCTCTTTCAGCACGTTCATTTCGATGCTGAACTTTTCAAGTTCGTGAATTTTTTCTTCAAATGCGACCAGCTCTTCCTCTTCGCCAACCACCTTGATCACATTTCCCCGTGCCACGATGCGCAATTTGGGGAATAACGTTTTCAACAATTGAATATTGTTGTTGTTAATCCCGAAGAAAATAACCGGATCCACATTCTCTAAAATAATTACCCGTTCAATCATCCTTTCTGTTTAGAAATTCAGTGAATATTGATGAGGAAGGCCCTCTTGTCCTTCAACGTAATTTATAAACGCGTTGTTCACCAGTCTGTTTCCGCCCGGGGTGGGGTAGTTGCCGGAAAAATACCAGTCTCCCTGGTTGCCGGGACATGCTTTGTGCAGGTCTTCAATGCTTTGGAAGACAATTTTTACTTCGGCTTTGATGTCGGACGATGTGAGCATTTGTGCTATCTTGGTCGATATCTCTTCGTCGGTAAAGGGTGCGTAGATATCTTTCACGTAATTGACGATCTCTTCTTTGCTTTTGCGGCTTTGCGCGACCGACTTTTCGTAGGTCTCGTCGATAATATGCTGCATTCCGCGCTCTTTCAAAAGGGCAATGGCAGCACGGAATGCAATAAATTCACTCATGCGCGACATGTCTATGCCGTAACAATCGGGATATCGGATCTGAGGCGAAGAGGAGACAATGACGATCTTTTTTGGGTCGAGCCTGTCCAGTATCTTGATAATGCTCTGTTTGAGCGTCGTTCCGCGTACGATGCTGTCGTCGATGATGACCAGATTGTCCTTCCCTCTGCGGAGTGATCCGTACGTGACATCGTAGACGTGTGCGGCGAGGTCGTTTCTTTTGTTACCCTGAGCAATGAAGGTGCGAAGTTTGATGTCTTTGATTGCTACTTTCTCCGAACGAACACGTCTGGAAAGGATCTGATCGATCTCCTCCTTGCTCAAGCTGTTTCCCTTTTCCAGGATGGTCGATGTTTTTTTGTGGTTAAAATAATCCTCCAAACCCTGTAGCATTCCGTAATAGGCCACTTCAGCCGTATTGGGGATGAAAGAGAATACTGTGTTGTCGAAATCATCGTCGATGGCTTCGATAATTTTGGGCACGAGCAACTCTCCCAGCTTCTTTCGCTCCCGGTAGATGTCGTAGTCCGAGCCGCGGGAGAAGTAGATCCGCTCGAAAGAACAAGGGGTGATCTTCTCTTTTCTTTCCTGGATCTGGTGCAGGCCGATATGTCCATTTTTTTTCACCACGATGGCCTCTCCCGGCTGTAGCTCATGTACCTCCTCTTTTTTCAAATTAAAGGCTGTTTGGATGACCGGCCGTTCTGAAGCCACCACGGCCACCTCATCGTCGTAGTAATAAAAAGCGCTCCGGATACCCCAGGGATCACGCAGGGCAAAAGCGTCGCCACAACCCACGAGTCCGCAGAGGGCATACCCTCCGTCCCATATTTTAGAGGCCCTTTTCAGCAGGAAGGGAATGTCAAGTTTTTCTTCGATCACGTGGCTTGCCTCTTGTCCGCTGACGTGGTTTTTTTCCAGGTGATCGTACTGGTACTGCACCTCGCGGTCGAGATAATGGCCTATTGATTCCAGCATCACAAAAGTATCGGCATAATCCCGCGGATGTTGTCCCTCAGCAATAAGCTGCTGAAACATCTCGTCCACGTTGGTCATGTTGAAGTTGCCCGCCAGGGCAAGGCTTCTTGAAGCCCAGTTGTTACGACGCAACAGCGGATGCACATAGGTCAGCCCGCTCTTCCCGGTAGTGCTGTATCGTAGGTGGCCAATGAAAAGCTCGGCCGCGTAAGGTACTGTCTTTTTTACAAATTCGATATCGCGCAACTGCTCCGGCGTGAATTTCTGAAATGATTCATGCACTTTGGAAAATATTTCTGATATGGCGCCGGATCCCATTGCCCTTTCCCTGAAAATATACTCATTGCCGGGGGATGCCTCCAGCTTCACTGCGCCCAACCCGGCTCCCTCCTGGCCGCGGTTGTGTTGTTTTTCCATGAGCAGGTAGAGCTTGTCCAGCCCATACTGCCATGATCCGTATTTGTTGTAGTAATAGTCGAGGGGTTTGAGAAGGCGGATCACGGCGATACCGCATTCGTGTTTTATAATGTCCGTCATTGATGAACCTTTCTGTAATTAAGATACAAATTTACGTTTATTTGTGGAGATTCGATTATTTTAGGACGATATCTTCTCTTAAAAATTGTGTTATCTTTGTTCAACAAAGAATCATAAAAATGAATTGGGTACAGCTATTATCTGCAGAACGCTTCGGCATGGAACAGTATACCCATGCCACGAAGCACGAACGGACGGAGTATCAGCGTGATTACGACAGGCTGATCTTCTCATCTCCTTTCCGCCGCCTTCAGAATAAAACGCAGGTATTTCCGCTTCCGGGAAGCGTGTTTGTTCATAACAGGTTGACACATAGCTTGGAGGTGGCGAGTGTGGGCCGTTCTCTGGGAGAAAATGTGGGGCGTTTGTTGCGCGCAAGGCATCCTGATTCAGAAGCTTACTTCGAAGAGATCGGGTCAATCGTGTCCGCAGCTTGTCTGGCGCATGATCTAGGCAACCCCCCCTACGGTCATTCCGGTGAAAAAGCCATTTCCACCTTTTTTTCCGAAGGTGCAGGGAGTTATCTCCGAACGGTAATTGAGAAGGATGGGGGCCGATGGACTGATTTTACCTCCTTTGAAGGGAATGCCAACGCGATTCGCCTGCTCATGCATCAGTTCAAGGGGAGGAGGAAGGGTGGTTTCGCCATGACCTATTCCACGCTGGCCTCCATTGTAAAGTATCCCTATTCATCGATGTTAAGCGGTGGAAAAAATAAATTTGGTTTTTTTGCCTCGGAAGAAGATGATTACCGGATCATTGCTAGCAATCTCGGTATTACGAAACTGCAGGATAACCCGTTGAGGTATGTTCGCTACCCCCTGGTTTATCTGGTTGAGGCTGCTGATGATATTTGTTATCAGGTGATGGATATTGAAGATGCACACAAGCTGCATCTGATCTCTACCGAAAATGCCATGAAGCTGCTGCTCGGTTTTTTTGAGCCGGAACGTCGGCAGCGACGAGTGGATACATTGAAGCTTGTGTCCGATGTGAATGAACAGATTGCTTACCTGCGTGCCGGTGTGATAGGGTTGCTTGTGGACGAATGTTCCCGGCTATTTCTTGCACACGAAGAGGAAATTCTTTCGGGAGTGTTTGCCGGTTCGCTCATTGATCGTGTATCCCCGGCAGCGGCAACGGCTTTTCAGGCCTGTTCCCGATTTGCCTATCAATACATTTATCGGTCTAAGGAAGTGTTGGATGTAGAGCTTGCAGGTTATCGAATCATTGGTTTTTTACTGGAGGTCTTCACAAAGGCGATACAAAATCCGGATCATGCTTATTCCAGATTGCTTCTAAACAGAGTTCCCGAACAATATGAAATCGATTCCCCCAGTATGTACGGCAAGATTCAAGCGGTGGTAGATTATGTATCCGGCATGACCGATGTCTATGCTCTCGATTTATATCGTAAAATTACGGGGATGGGGTTGCCGGTTGTTTGAGAAAACTTTCAATTTGACAAAAATAAATCTTTTATGTTTTTTTATTGAAATTATTTGGTGAAATTTAATTTCTTTTTTATATTTGTCGCGTGGTTTTTTCATAATAGTATTAGATTTAAGGTTAACATGTTTGGCAGGATGTCGAGAGACATTCTGCCAATTTTAATTCCCCGGATGCTGTTAAAGCTATTCATCTACAGCATATCTGCTACTAATAGGTGAAAAGAAGGCTGTACAAGACTCATGCTAAAATTAACCATAATTATTTTCGGCAGACCATAAACTTTTTTACATTTGTAAAACGATAATTGTACGTATGCGAAAAACATTCTTTACACTCTCGGTGATCTTCTTTTCTTTGTTACTGGTACAATGTGATACGGGCAACAAGGCATTACACCGGAAACTGAGCGAGATGGCGGCAGAGCTGAATGAATCGACTCCTGTTATGCTCGACAGATATACCCGGTTTGAAGAAGCTTCAGTTACGAAAGATAATGTTTTCCGCTATCGTTATAGTGTACTCAATACCTCCCATCCCGACTCGTTGGTTCAGCAGATGTCTCAATCTCTTGTAGAAAGCATCAGGCATGAGTTTTCCTCCAATCCACAGTTAGGAACTTTCAAAGAGAACCGCGTCGTTATCGAGTATGTTTATCAGGATAAAGATGGACGGGTTATCCGGATATTACGAATAGAACCCGAAGATTACCAATAAATTCAAATATATGAACCGCTACTTTTACATCGACACGGAAGGAAAGCAGAAGGGAACATTCTCTCCGGAAGAGCTTCGACAGGAACGCGTGAGAAGAGATACGCTGGTGTGGACCCAGGGCATGGAGCAGTGGAAACGTGCCGAAGAGGTGGATGAATTGCGGTTTCTTTTTACAAATGTTTCCGGTAGCTACCAGACGGCAGGAACAGACCATGATCCCCGGTATTCACGTCCGTCAGCTCCTTATGCTGCGGAAATACTCCAGCCTATGCCAAAAACCTGGCTCGTGGAGTCTATCCTGGTGACCATATTGCCTTTTGTCTTTTGCAGCAGCTTTTTGAACCTGCTCGGGATTATTGCAATCGTATATGCAGCTCAGGTTGAGTCATTTTATAACAGAGGCGATTACAGTGCAGCAGCCGAATCTTCCCGTTCAGCGGAAAAATGGACCAAAATTGCCATGTGGATTGCCATTGGTTGGGTACTGTTTATCACGATCATCGTCATTCTTTTTGTTGTTTTTGTGGGATCGTTGGCAGGCTTTGAGGAATTTATCACGACCTAATCATTCAAAAATGGAAGATCAATATTTTACCCCTCCTCCGGTTCCGGAGCAAAAGGCAGAAGCAGTGGAGGAAATTCCGCCGTTAAAGCCGAATAACTGGCTTTGGCAGTCAATTGTGGTCACATTGTGCTGTTGTGTGCCTTTCGGTATCGCAGGGATTGTATACGCTGCAAAAGTAGATGTGTTGTATTTCAACGGCAGGTACACGGAAGCGGAGGCTGCTGCCCGCTCGGCCAGGAGGTGGACCCTTGCGGCTTTCATTATCGGTATTATTGCCGCCGTTTTGTGGATTACCGTAATGTCTACCGGCAACATGCCCCAATACATGGAAAAAATTATTGAGAACAATGCAAGCGGGTATAATTTTTGACGTTTATTCTGTTTCCCGTGAATAAAGGAGCAAAAATTACCTTAAGTGTTATCGTGAGTATCATCTTTGTGGCAGTTTTGATACTCTTTTATCGGTTCGATCCGGAAGCTGAACTTTTGTTCCCCAAATGTCCTTTTTTGCTTTTCACCGGCTATGAATGTCCCGGGTGCGGCTCTCAAAGGGCCATTCACAGTTTGTTGCATTTCAAGATCGGCGCTGCGTGGAGGTACAATGCCTTTATGGTGCTGGTGGTGCCGTATCTGTTTCTGGGGATTTATCTGGAATATTTTGACAGAAGAAAACGGCACTCCCGGCTGAAAAGTCTCTTTTTTGGAAGATGGTCGGCTATGACGATCTTCATTGTAATCATTGTTTATTGGGTCTTACGAAACTTAAACTAAACCAGTTTATCCTTCAGAAAACGGCCTGTATGAGATTGCTCACACCGGACAATCTCCTCAGGCGTGCCTTCACATACCAGATAGCCCCCTGCATTTCCACCCTCTGGGCCGATGTCGATGATGTGGTCGGCACATTTGATCACTTCCATGTTGTGTTCAATAATGATGACCGTATGCCCCCTCTCTATCAGGGCATCAAATGCTTTAAGCAAGGTTCTGATATCGTGAAAATGCAATCCCGTGGTCGGCTCGTCGAATATGAAAATGGTGGGCTGAGTTTTCTCCTCGCCCAGATAGTAAGCTAGTTTCACGCGTTGATTTTCGCCGCCCGAGAGGGTGGAGGAAGCTTGCCCCAGCTTAAGGTATCCCAACCCCACATCCTGTAATGGCTGAATCCTTTTAACAATTTTTTTCTCTGCAGCACCTTTTTGACCGGCAAAGAACTCAATTGCCTGGTTCACCGTCATCTCCAGGATGTCGTAAATGGTAAGTCCCCTGTATTCAATCTCAAGCACTTCCGGCGAGAATCGTTTTCCGTGACACGATTCACACTCCAGTTGGATGTCGGCCATGAACTGCATCTCCACGGTGATGGTCCCTTCGCCTTTGCATTCTTCGCAGCGGCCGCCCTCCACGTTAAAGGAGAAATAAGCCGGGGTAAAGTCCATCTGTTTCGCCAGTGGCTGTGCTGCAAAAAGTTTCCTGATTTCGTCGAATGCTTTCAGGTAAGTGACCGGGTTGGAACGGGACGACTTGCCAATGGGGTTCTGGTCTACATATTCCACCCCTTTCATCAGTTTAATGTCGCCTGTGATGCTGTTAAATTCGGCACGCTCTAAGGCTGAACCTTTGTAGTGATGTTGCAGTGCATTGTAAAACACATCGTTCACGAGCGATGATTTCCCGGAGCCGCTCACGCCTGTGACCACCGTCATCACGTGCAGCGGGAACTTTACGTCTATGTTCTTAAGATTGTTTTGGCGGGCACCCTTTACCTCGATATAGTTGTTCCATTTGCGCCGTGTTCGGGGGATTTCTATCTGCTCTTCGCCGGTAAGGTATTTGACGGTATAGCTGTTGCTGTTCAGTTCCAGATTCGCTATATTTCCCTGATACATCAGCTCTCCTCCCAGTCGTCCCGCTTTGGGACCGATGTCAATGATGTAATCCGCCGCACGAATAATCTCTTCGTCATGCTCCACCACCACAACCGTATTGCCCAGACTTTGCAGCTCCCGCAGCACATGGATGAGCAGGTGTGTGTCGCGTGAATGTAACCCGATGCTGGGTTCGTCGAGGATGTAAAGCGATCCTACCAGGCTGCTCCCTAGGGAGGAGACCAGGTTGATGCGCTGACTCTCGCCGCCGGAGAGGGTATTCGAAAGCCGGTTGAGTGTAAGGTAGCCGAGTCCCACATCGGTCAGGAACTGTAGCCGGTTGTGAATCTCCGTGAGCAGCCGCTCGGCAATGGCGGCATCGTTCCCGTCCAGCTGTAGCCGGTCGAAAAATAGTTTCAGCTCTGTTACAGGCATCAGGACGAGTTCTGAGACAGATTTTCCGCCAATTTTCACGTAGAGCGCCTCGGGCTTTAGTCGCGCACCCTTGCATACATTGCATTCGGTCTTGCCACGATAGCGTGCCAGCATGACCCGGTACTGAATCTTGTAGAGGTTCTTTTCGAGCATCCCAAAGAAATCATTGATACCGTAGATGTCCAGGTCGTGGCGCCCGTTCCAGAGGATGTCTCTTTCCTGATCTGTCAGATCGTAATAGGCGCGATGTATCGGGAAGTCGGCTTTATAGGCATTTTGTACAAACTCCCGCCTCCATTCGCTCATCTTCTCTCCCTTCCAGCACTGTACACACTCTTCCTGAACAGAAAGGCTCTTGTCGGGAATCACCAGGTTTTCGTCGATGCCGATGATCTTCCCGAATCCCTCACATTTGGGGCAGGCACCCACCGGACTGTTGAAGTTGAACATCAGCTCTGAGGGTTCTTCGAAGGTGATGCCGTCGGCTTCGAAGCGGTTGGAAAAGACAAACGACTCCATGCCGCTTTCTCCCCAGAAACGGATGGTACATTCGCCGCTTCCCTCCAGAAAGGCAGTCTCCACCGAGTCTGATAACCGGTTGACAGTAGCCTTGTCGGAAGAACAGGAGAGACGGTCTATGACCAGCAACACTTCGTTTGCAGGAGGGAGGCTTTTTTGTTCCAGCAGCTCGTCTATCCGGTAAAACTGTTCCCCTACATCTACACGGGTAAACCCCTCCTTCAGCAGAATCTCAAGTTGCTCACGCAGGTCGCGGTTGTTTCGTAACTGTATGGATGACAAAACGGCAAGGCGTGTCCCCTCCCTGTACTCATGCATCTTTTCCACTACATCGTGTACATAATGTCTTTTCACCTCTTTGCCGGTGACGGGAGAGAGAGTTTTTCCGATGCGGGCATAGAGGAGCCTTAGGTATTCGTATATTTCGGTGGAGGTGCCCACCGTGGAGCGCGGATTGCGGGAGGTGGTTTTTTGTTCGATGGCAATCGCCGGCGGTATGCCCTTGATATAATCACACTCCGGCTTGTTCATCCGCCCTAAAAACTGTCTTGCATAGGCCGACAGGCTCTCCACATACCGGCGCTGACCTTCGGCGTAGAGGGTGTCGAAAGCCAGAGATGATTTTCCCGAGCCTGAGAGGCCGGTGATTACTGTGAAAGTGTTTCGGGGAATTTCTACGTCGATGTTTTTGAGATTGTTGACGCGCGCACCCTTTATTTCGATTTTCTTCTGATTGCTCATACCGCGATATATAACCTGCAAAGATAACTACTTTAGCGGCGCCAAAAAAGATGCCAATGTCAAATAAGTCAAATTATTTGTTTATTTTTGTCGTTGACAGCAGCTATCTTAATGCGAGAACTCTGTTCCGGAATCAACAAAGTAACCCAATGGCAGATTTTATCACAGAATTACAACATGAGTTTACGCTACCGTTTACCAATCCGGTATTGATATTCACCATTCTATTGTTTGTTGTGCTTGTTGCCCCGATACTTCTGAAGCGCTTCAATGTGCCCAGTATTATCGGATTGATCCTGGCAGGCGTAATCATTGGTCCCTTCGGCCTGAACTGGATCGATAACACGCATGGAGGAGTTGAGATATTTTCAACAATCGGGTTGCTCTATATCATGTTTATTGTAGGATTGGAACTCGATTTGGGTGAGTTTGTCCATCATCGGAACAAAAGCCTGACCTTTGGTCTTTATACATTCATTATTCCCATGCTGATAGGCTATCCGGTATGTTATTATTTTTTGGGATACGATGTGAACGCCAGCTTTCTCACAGCAAGCATGTTCTCTACCCATACACTCGTTGCTTATCCCATTGTCAGCCGTCTGGGAATAGCACGCAACCAGGCAGTGGCAATCACGGTAGGCGGCACGATCCTCACCGATACGGCAGTGTTGATCATACTGGCACTGGTGCTTTCCAACAGTGATGGCGGCCTCGATATCGGTTTTCTTTTGAAGCTTGTGATATCGCTGATTATCTTTTCTCTGATTATCTTCATCGTTACTCCGCGTATTGCCAAATGGTTCTTCCAAAAAGCCGAATCCGAAAAATATTCCAATTTTATCTTTGTGTTGTTTGTCGTTTTCTCTGCCGGCTTTTTAGTAGAGCTGGGTGGTATTGAACCAATTATTGGAGCATTCGCCGCGGGGCTGGCTTTGAACAAGTTGATACCACACTCTTCGGCGTTGATGAACCGCATTGAGTTTTTTGGAAATGCCCTTTTCATTCCCATCTTCCTGGTATCGGTCGGCATGCTGGTGGATATTTCGGTCGTTCTCAATGGCCCACGTACCCTGATTGTGGCTCTCACTCTTACCATTGTGGCGTTGGCTGGAAAATGGTTTGCCGCGCTGGCTACCCAAAAGACATTCCGATATTCGGTTACCCAGAGAACGCTCATCTTCGGGCTGAGCAGTTCACATGCGGCAGCCACACTGGCTATCATTTTGGTTGGGTACAGAGCCGGTATTCTGGATGAATATATTCTGAATGGGACAATCATCCTTATCCTGCTCACTTGCATTGTGGCTTCTGTCTTTACACAGCGATCGGCACGGGAGATTGCCATCAGCGAAGAAAATGCACCGCTGTCACCTTCCTCAATGGGACATTTTGCGGAGGAGAAGATCCTGGTACCTATTGCCAATCCGACCAATATCGGTTATCACGTGCATCTCGCCTTATTGCTGAAGGATAAGAAATCGGTCAATCCCATTTCATTGTTGGGGGTAGTGCCTAACAATAAGGAGGCAGAAAAGAATATCGTCAACTTCAGAAAAAAGCTGCAGGAATTTGTTTCTACCGCAAAGGCGGCAGAGGTGAATGTAGATATCATCACGACCATCGATCACAATTCCGCAGACGGTATCACAAGAATAGCCCGTGAAACGATGACCGATTTGGTGATCCTTGGCTGGCCTGGCAAAGCCGGTATATTGGACAAGCTGCTGGGAGAGAAAATCGAACAGATTATTAAGTATGTGGATAAGAATCTGTGGGTGTGTCACGTAGAGCAAAGACTGATTAGCCACAAGCGGATTGTCGTCATATCACCTCCTCAGGCAGAAAAAGAGGAGGGCTTTGCCATGTGGGTAAGCAAAGTATCAAAACTCTCCTCTGAGCTTTCAATTCCTGTGTATCATTTGGGCCATCCTGATACGCAAGAGATTATCTCAGGCCTGAAAAAAACGGGTAATTTCATTTTTCAGCCATTTGAGGATTGGGACAATCCCTTGTCCTGTGGAGATCAGATCAGAAAAGATGATTTGATCATCCTTATTTCAGCTCATAGCGGCTATATTTCTCATATCCCGGTATTGGAGAGCTTGCCCGGTCGATTGGAGAGCCGGTTTCCTCACTTCAGCCGTATTGTTGTTTATCCGAAACAACCACCGACAGAGCAGTTGCTCGGAAACGATGATTATATCTTTATCCCTTGAAGTATTCCATCCTGTATAACATATGAACAAAGTAACTTGGTTATTTCTTGTCGTTTTGACATTTCTTCTTTTTGCGGCTTGCAGCTCTTCAAAAAAAATGCTTACGCGGCAACCCGATGCCATACCCAAACGTGAGTTTCGGGGTGTATGGATACAGAC
The DNA here is from genome assembly GCF_002316955.1 of Proteiniphilum sp. UBA1028. Lineage (NCBI taxonomy): Bacteria > Pseudomonadati > Bacteroidota > Bacteroidia > Bacteroidales > Dysgonomonadaceae > Proteiniphilum > Proteiniphilum sp. UBA1028. The sequence goes on along the minus strand of NZ_DCEN01000044.1, from coordinate 12,150 downwards.
GGTGGGGCAGTCACGTTACCGCCAGATGAATAGTGCCGCTATGAGACACTACCTGAGTGAGATGATCCGTAAGCTCGACGAGGCAGGAATCAACGCGGTCATCTTTCAGATACGTCCCGAGGCAGATGCTTTTTATAAATCGGAACTGGAACCTTGGAGCCGTTTTCTCACTGGTGAGCAAGGGAAGGCACCCGACGACCCCTCTTTCGATCCGCTTGCTTTCCTCATCGAAGAGTGTCACCGGCGGGGAATGGAGCTGCACGCCTGGCTCAACCCTTACCGAGTGAAGACCAGTATGGAAAATAGTCTGGCCTCCAGTCATATATACTGGAGGCAGCCTGATCGTTTTGTTCAGTATGGAAACCAGCTTTTCTTTGATCCCGGGCTGCCGGAGAACCGGAGTTTTATCTGCGAGGTGGTGCGCGACATCGTTACGCGTTACGAGGTGGATGCTATTCATATGGACGACTACTTTTACCCGTATCCCATTGCGGGGACTCCCTTTCCGGATGATAATAGTTTTAACACCCATGCTGCATCCCAAGGATTCTCTCCGGCGCAACGTGGCGACTGGCGGCGCAACAATGTAAACCTGCTGATACAACAAATTAAATATACCATTGCGGGGACCAAACCTTGGGTGCGGTTTGGTATCAGTCCATTCGGTATTTATCGTAACAAGCGGAGTGATCCCGGAGGGAGTGATACCAACGGACTGCAGAACTACGACGACCTTTACGCCGACATCCGGTTGTGGGTGGAGAAGGGGTGGATAGATTACAACCTACCGCAGCTTTACTGGGAGATCGGACATGCTGCAGCCGATTACACCACGTTGCTGCACTGGTGGAACAACAATAATTTCCAGCAACATCTTTACATCGGTCAGGACCTGAAGCGGAGCATCGACAAAAATGAACTTCAAACCAAAATCCAGCAGTCCCGGGAAATGGCTTTTGTGAACGGAAATTGCTATTGGTACGGCTATCAGATCCTGGATAATTTCCAGGGAGTGGCCAACATACTGAAAACAGATATCCACCGTGCCAAAGCGTTGGTACCCGCCTATACACACATGCATGACGGCCGTCCCGGCACCGTAAAAAAACTTACCGAAGTGTTTACAGAAGATATGCACTTCCTCACCTGGGAACATGATCGAAAACCGATGAACCCCGAAGCTCCGCAAAAGTTTGTGGTGTATCGTTTTCGCCATAACGAGAAAGTAGATATTAGACGGGCAGAGTATATACTCTGCGTAACGCCCGAAAATTTTTTTGTGCTGCCATACGAGGGAGGTGAGGTGAAATATACGTACGTGGTAACCGCGCTGGATGCATTCGGAAATGAATCGAAAGAGAAGAAGATAAAGATAAAACAGTGAAATATAAAAACACTATCTTTGTACTCTTATTTAGTTGAAAAAGAATGACCGAAAACGAACGATTTCGTGATGAGAATGAAGAGAGCTTAAGCCTGGCGGGCTTATCTCAGAGTGATGGAAATGCAGGCCGCAATGAACAATTTCCAATGATTGCCAAAACCATGGCAGAACTGGAAGATGTGTTGGCTGAAGAGTTGATCGCGCTGGGAGCCGACAACGTGGAGATAGGCACCCGGATGGTTTCGTTTACCGGAAACAAGGCACTGATGTACAAGGCCAACCTGCACTGCAGGACGGCTCTGCGCATCTTAAAGCCAATTTATCATTTTAAGGCAGAGAATGCCGATGAGGTTTACGAAGCAGTGAAACAGGTGAATTGGGAAGACTATCTTTCCCTTGGCGACACTTTTTCGATTGATGCCGTCGTTTTTTCGCACATCTTCAATCATTCCAAGTTTGTGGCATACCGGGTGAAGGATGCTATCTCCGACTGGTTTACCGAGAAATACGACAAGCGTCCATCGGTAAGCCTGACCAATCCGGATATCGTTTTCAACATCCACATATCACACAACAAATGTACCCTTTCGCTGGATAGTTCAGGAGAATCTCTCCACAAACGAGGTTACAGGGTGGCGCAGACGGAAGCACCCCTGAGTGAGGTGCTTGCTGCAGGCATGATCCTGAAGTCGGGCTGGAGGGGTGAATGTGCATTTGTTGATCCTATGTGCGGTTCGGGCACCTTGCTTATTGAAGCAGCAATGATTGCCCTGGGCATACCTCCGGGTATTCACCGCCAGCACTTTGCCTTTGAAAAATGGAAGGATTTCGACGAAGAGTTGTTCAGCACCATCTATAACGATGACTCGGGTGCACGTGAGTTAAAGCATCGTATCATTGGTTCCGATATCTCTCCCCAGGCAATCGCAATTGCCGAGAAGAATATCAAAAATGCAGGATTAAAAAAACATATTGACCTGAGTGTAAAATCGTTTCAGCAATATAATGAAGCCCCTGCTTCGGGAGGGGTGCTCATTACCAACCCCCCGTATGGGGAACGACTGAAAGTGGAGGAGCTGGAGGAACTTTACGCGATGATCGGTGAGCGGCTGAAGCATGTTTTTACCGGCTTTACTGCGTATATTCTGAGCTACCGGAAAGAGTCGTTCGATGCCATCGGGTTAAAGCACAATCGCCGTTTTTTTCTGTATAACGGAGCGCTGGAATGTGAGATGCGTGAGTATGAGATTTTTTCCGGGAAACGACGGGAACATCCCAGAAGCAATGCCGATTCCGACAAGCGCAGACGTAATGAATACCTGGCTGAGCGAAACTCCAGAGAAGGTTATCGTCGCTCAAAGAGAGACGAACAAGCGGAGGATGATGCGTCGCGCGGAGGCAGCAGCAGGTTGCCCGGACGTCGTGTCGACACGGAAAGTAGGCCGGGACGCCGTTTTGACGCCGGGAACCGGCCTGCCGGACGTTCCTTCGACGGCGAGAAGAAGTTCCCCAGACGTTCGTATGATGCAGAAAATACTTCCCACAGACGTTCTTTTGATGCGGAGGGTAAATCAGTAAAACGCTCCTTTGATGCTGCACATAAACCCGCGAAACGATCTTTCGGAGAAAGTAATCAACCCCGCGATTTTAAAAAGAAGGACTACTCCGGTAAGGGGGATGCACCTTTCGCCGGTCGCAGGAAAGGAGGCAATGAGAAGAAGGAGTTAACGTTGCGTCGTCCCCGAAAGAAAAATGAGTGATATTTTCTTTATTTGCTAAGGCAAACATTATACTGAATCTGGCGACAGGAGTTTCTCCATCGCCAGTTTTTTTGTGGCTACACGGTCGGTTTTGCCGCTGCCTGTTTGGGGAACAGCCTCTACAGTGAGGATATATCTCGGCTGCTGATAGCGGGGAAGAACCTTTTTTACTGCCTCCTGGATGGCAGCGTAATCGGTAGCTGCCTCTATAATGAGTACGATAGCCTCACCCAATTTCGGATGAGGTAGCGAGGTGATTGCAAAGTTTTCCTTCACATAGGGACGTAACGACTCCTCCATCTCCTCAATCTGCACCTTGATACCTCCTGTATTGATTACATTGTCTTTTCTCCCGAGAATGCGAAAAGTACTGTCGGCACGGATTTCCGCGATATCATTGGTAATCACGGGCCCGGTAGCCACCCGGGGGGCAACGATCACCAAGGTGCCTTCTTCCGACAGCGTCACGCCTACGTCCTGCAGGGGGGTGTAGTAGTTGTTTGCCTCTGCACCGTTGATTCTGCGCAACGCGATGTGCGATACTGTCTCGGTCATGCCGTAGGTGGAATAGATGGCGTTGGGGAAATCGTTCAGTGCCTCTTCCAGCTGTGGGTCGATGGCACCTCCGCCGACGATCAGTCTTCCGATTCGCGTGAGCCTTTTTTTCTCCTCTTCCCTTTGGAGGGAGTTGTACACCTGCAGCGGCACCATTGCGGTAAAATCCACCTGTTCGGAGATATTTGCCAGCGGATGTCCGGAGGGCTCCGCTATCACCAGGTTCAGTCCGGCATAAAGGGAACGCACCACCATCATCTTCCCGGCTATGTACTCCAGTGGCAGGCAAAGCAGTGCTGTGCTGCCCTCTTTCAATCCCAAAAAATCACAGGTGATCGCTGCACTTTGCAGCATCTGCTCCTTGTGGACGGTGATCTTTTTGGGTTTGCCGGTAGAGCCCGATGTGTACAGGATAAGCAGCGGGGAGGGAGAGTACCACTCTTTCAGGAAGAAAGCCAGCTGACGGTGGAAGGGCGATTGTGCGGCAAACAGTGGGAGAGCCTCATCCAAAAACTCTTCCTGGTGATAGCGGACACCCTCAATCGTGATATGGCTCATACTCCTGCAGGGGTTTGTCGGGAAAGGTGCCCGATGGGTTGAACCATAAACAGTCACCCCTGATTTCCAGCGGTAGGGGGAGGTTGTTGTAATAAAGTGAGCCGGTGCCGAGGCCCTGCGGTACGGGAGTGTCTAGGGTGGCACACCACTGTGCGATGCTGTTGAGACCGATATTTGATTCAAGGGCGGAGGTGACCCACCAGCCGATCTCCAGCTCGTTTGCCAGCGCGACCCATTCGTTACAGCCACTGATGCCACCGTGCAGCGAGGGCTTTAGGATGATATATTGTGGTCGGATGGCATCCAGCAGTGCTCTCTTTTCGGTAAAATTGTGGATGCCGATCAGTTCTTCGTCCAGCGCGATGGACAGGGGTGACGAACCGCATAACCGGCTCATCTCATCCCATTGTCCCGCCCGGATGGGCTGTTCGATGGAGTGTATCTTCAGCTCGGCCAGCCGGTGAAGCTTTTCCAATGCCTCCTCAGGAGCAAATGCACCGTTGGCATCCACGCGCAGTTCCACCTCCCTGGCAGAATAGTGACTACGGATAAAACGCAACAGTGCCAGCTCCTTTTCAAAATCAATCGCCCCGATCTTCAGTTTGATACAGCCAAAACCTTTTTCAAGTTTCGCCTCAATCTGTTGCATCATCTCCCGGAACTCACCCATCCAGATCAAGCCATTGATGGTGATCCCTGTTTCACCCCTACTGAAAGGGGTATCCCAAAGTTGCCATGAACGCTGCCTGTAATGAAGCATGGCCGTCTCCAACCCGAACAGGATGGAGGAATGCTCACGGAGCAATTCAGTGTTGATTTGCTGTTCCTGCTCCGTGAGCCGGCAATAGTCACTGAGTGTTTCGGCATACCGGTCACTGTAGTCGCAGCTCAGGTCCGGCAAGGGTGCACACTCGCCGATGCCCACGTGCGAGGGATCCTCGACGTCACGTAGCAGCACATACCATATCCGATGCTCGTGGTAGACGCCGCGCGAGGTACCGGCAGGTTGTTTGAACCGTAGTGTGTAGGGAATGATCTCAATCCGGAACATGGATACACTTTTCAGGGTAGTTTCGGAAACTTTTTGAAGTCGGGTTTTCGCTTCTCCAGAAATGCCTGCTTGCCCTCCTGGGCTTCGTCGGTCAGGTAATAGAGCATGGTGGCATCACCGGCCAGTTCCTGAATGCCAGCCTGTCCGTCCAGTTCTGCATTGAGACCCGCCTTGATCATGCGAAGTGCAAGGGGGCTGTGCTGCATCATCGTCTCGGCCCACTCCACTACCTCGTCCTCGAGGCGGTCGTAAGAGACCACCTTGTTCACCAGCCCCATCTCCAGTGCCTCCTGTGCGCTGTATTGGCGGCAGAGGAACCAGATCTCCCGTGCTTTCTTCTGTCCCACAATGCGGGCCAGATAGGAGGAGCCAAATCCGGCGTCGAAGCTGCCTACGCGGGGACCCGTCTGCCCGAATATGGCATTGTCGGAGGCGATGGTCAGGTCGCACACAACGTGTAGCACGTGTCCCCCGCCGATGGCATAGCCATTCACCATGGCGATCACCGGTTTGGGGATGGATCGGATCTGCTTCTGCACATCCAGTACGTTGAGGCGCGGCACCCCGTCTTTACCGATGTATCCCCCTTTTCCCTTCACGTTCTGGTCGCCACCCGAGCAAAATGCCTTGTCGCCGGCGCCGGTAAGGACGATCACGCTCACCTCCTCCATTTCGCGGCAGAGACGCAGGGCGTCGCTCATTTCACTGGTCGTTGTCGGCGTGAATGCGTTGCGGTAACGGGGGCGGTTGATGGTGATGCGGGCGATGCCGTTATAAAAATCAAACAGGATATCTTCATATCCTTTGATGGTTGTCCATTCTCTCTGTATCATTTTTGTTATTTTTTTGTTGTTGGTAATAGGACGCGATCTGCTTTTGGTTCCCCTCCATCGAGGTAAATACCTCCAGTAAAACAGGCTGTCTCCCTTCGTGGTTCACGAATAACGACAATTGTTGCTGCAGCTCTTCTGCATTGTGGGCAGAAAGGTAGTGAATTCCCAGTTGCTTTGTCCACCCCTTTGCAGAGGTCGTATGAGTGGCCGAGATGTAACCGGGCAACGCTTCTGATTCGTTGAGTCCAGGAAGGGTGTGAAAGATGCCTCCTCCTCCATTGTTGTTCAGCAGGATGCGCAGGTTGGGCGACAAGTGCCGGTTCCAGAGCCCGTTCATGTCGTAGAAGAAGCTCAAGTCGCCAGTCAGTAGGAAGGTAAGCCGCCCTGAAGCAGCGGCATACCCTACAGCCGTGGAGAGCGAGCCCTCGATGCCGTTGGTTCCCCGGTTGCAAAAACGATGTACCGAGGAGGGAATGTCGAACAGCTGCGACAGGTAAACGCTGTGGCTGTTGGCCAGATGCAGCGAAGCATTGTCTGGCAGGTTTTTCAAAAGTAGACCAGCCGCAAAGAGATCGGAGTAGGACGCATCGGGCTCTGTAACAGGTTGACAGGCTTTTTCCCACCGGGTCGCATATGTTGTGGATGCAATATCGGTCTTTGTTCCCGCCAGATAACGCAGGAATGTTTCGGGGTCACTATACACAATATCGGTCACCTGTTGAAAGGTGTCGGTGATCTCTCCGGAAGGAGAAATGTGCCAGTGTTCCCGGATGGTGGCAGCACGGATATACTGTTTCAGCCGCTTTGAGACAACGTGTCCGCCCAGGGTGATCACCAGCTCGGGCGTCAATTCCTGCAGTTCTTCCTCCGATGCAGTACGAAGTACTACATCGAAACGGGAAGTGTTTCCAGCGGTGATGTTGGAGAGCTGATCGGTCAGCACTACCACCCCGTGCTCCCTGGTAAGTTTGTCCAACAGGCCCGATACATCATTCTTGGGCGGCAGTTGACCGGCAATGATCATTCGTTTTGAACAACTCTGAAATCGGGCTGCATACCGATCTTCTTCCCGGATGGTATGCTCTGCCCCGGAACGACGGATTACCCGCACAGAGGGCAGTGCATCGACGTGAAACCCAAACAGCGGCTCGGACAGCGGGAT
>NZ_DCEN01000044.1:760-4677 GCF_002316955.1 Proteiniphilum sp. UBA1028 | reverse complement strand
TTGATGTGTGCAGGCCCTTTCTCCCCGTTGTCCATGCTGAGGATGGCCTCGTTGATCAGCCGGTTGCAATACCACGCTTCCTCGTCGTCATTTCCAAGAGGCAGCTGTACCGCATGGCGAACCAGCTTTCCGAAGAGACCGGTTTGCGGGATGGTCTGCCCGTCTCGCTGTCCCGTCCAGGCGAGGGGCCGATCGGCGGTAATTGCCAGCAACGGCAGTTGCTGATAAAAGGCCTCGGCTACTGCGGGACCCAGGTTGAGTGCGGCCGTACCGGAAGTGCAGCATACCGCGACGGGGCGGTCGAGGGCCTGAATGACCCCCAGGGCGAAGAAGCCGGCACTTCGCTCGTCGACCACGCTGTAGCAGGTGAAGTCGCTGTCGCCGGCAAAAGAATGGATCAGCGGAGCATTGCGTGATCCGGGAGAGAGTACAATGTGTGTGATGCCATGTGCCTTAAGCAACGCCACCAGTTGTAAAACGTTTTTCTTGTCTGAATACATTCTCAAATCTTAATTGACAATACTTGCCATGGTCTCCAGCTTCTTTTCCGTTTCCTTCCATTCATCCCTGCAGTTGGAAGAGGAGATTAAGCCGCTACCGGCAAACAAAGTAAGCGAACTTTTTCCGATTTCCATACACCGGAGGTTTACATAGATATTTGTTTCGGCCATTGGCTCCAGCATACCGAGAAATCCGGTATAATAACGACGGTCATATCCTTCGTGATCCAGGATAAACTGGAAAGCCTCCTCTTTGGGCAGACCGGAGACAGCCGGGGTGGGATGGAGCGCCTTTAACAGGGTTCCGATTTTCGATTCATCGGGAAGGGAAAAGTTGAAATCGGTTCGCAAATGTGCCAGGTTACCCGCTTTGGAGGTGTAGGGACCATTTATTTCCGGTGTGATTTGAAAGGAGGAGAGCTGGTGTAGCAGGTAGGAGGTAACCAGATGTTGTTCGCGCAGGTTCTTGTCGTCCCACGAAACAGCTCCGGAGTGAGGATAACGTGTGCCCGCGAGTGCCATTGTCTGCCAGCTGGTGTTTGCTCCCGACAGCAGTATTTCGGGTGTGCTGCCCAACCAGGTGCCACTTTGGGGTGTGTGAAACAGAAAAACACAAGCATGGTCGTATTTCTCCGCCGCCAGAAAAAAAGCATGGCCCGGCGAAAAACCCTTTTTCCTGACGATGTCCTTACTCCTGGAGAGTACCAGTTTTGTTATCGTTCCATTGGTCAGAGGCTGGTGAAACCGCTGAAACAGTTGCAAATATTCACCTTTATCTATATTCTTGTGTTTCACATTCTTCCGCTTCCCCAGTTGTTTTTTTACAAGGGAGGTTCCCACCTCGGCGAGATCACGGCAATCGGGACGAATTATGATCACCGGTGTTTCGTCTGATATCCGGAATGGGGCAATCACGAAACCGGTCTGGCCGTTTAATTTATCCATGTCACTGGTGAGGGCGGGTGTTCCCGATGTTTGCATCACAAAACGTGGCAACGTTTCACCGGGCAGCCTGAAAATAGCGAAGCATGCATCCTGGTCAATCAGTGCATCAAGTATCTGATGCGCGTGCAGATCTCTCATCGCTTTTTCAGAATGCTGTTTACCACCCGTACGGAAGACACCAACTTGTCGGTTGAGGTAAAAATATCAATATTCCATACATGGATGGAGCGACCTCTGTGTATGATCGTGCCCACGGCCCGCACCTTGTCACCCTCCCTCACGGAAGAGACATGATTGCAGCTTACCTGTATGCCTGCGGGCATCTCATCCGCTTCACACAGGAGAAGCGATCCCTGTCCGGCTACCGACTCGGCGAGGGCCAGCGTGGCTCCTCCGTGAAGGATGCCAAATGGCTGGCACACGTGTCTGTCGACCGGCATTACCGCTTCCGTACGTTCCGGAGAGAGAAGCGTAAACTCGATTCCCAGGGTTTCCATCAGCGTTGAAGGACTGCCGATATTGATTCCGTCATTATTTTCATTCATGCTCTGTTATCTTATTCACTGCAAAAATAATGATAACTTTAGCATGCTGCTATTAAGATTCATTAAAAATAATTCCGGAAGCCGTTTCTATTTCACCCGGATGGTTTTTGGGGATGCAGATACCTCCTTGCTACCGTGGACGATTTCATTGTGTCACGGTAAAACTTGCTTCATTGGAATTGTCCGCGGAGTTTTGCGCAACCCACAGCTTGAAGTCCCCGGGCTCTGTTTTCTTCTTCATGTCGATTCCATAGAAAGCCAGATCTTCAGACAGGAGCTCAAATGAAATCTGTTTGCTCTCACCTGCTTTCAGGTTTATCTTCTGAAAACCTTTCAACTCTTTTACCGGACGTGTGACGCTGCCCACCAGATCGCGGACATATAGCTGTACAACCATATCCCCATCCCTGGTTCCGCTATTCTGCAGCTTGGCCGTGACAGTAATCCTGTCATTGGCCGCCTTCATGGATGATTTGTCGAGTTTTACATCACTGATACCGTATGTCGTGTAACTCAAGCCGTATCCAAACGGATAGAGCGGTGTGATGGACGTATCGAGATAGCTCGATTTATAGTCGATTTTTTCGTTCGAAAGATCCACGGGCCTGCCGGTATTCTTTTGGTTGTAGTAGATGGGAATCTGTCCCACATTTCTTGGGAACGACATCACCAGCCTTGCCGAAGGGTTGTAGTCTCCGGCGATCACATCGGCAATGCCGTGCCCGCCTTGTGTCCCGGGGAACCATGCCTGGAGGATCGCATCCATATTCTCGTCTTCCCAGGAGAGATCGAGCGGCCTGCCGCTCAGTGTGATCAGGACAATGGGTTTCCCTATCTCTTTTAATGCTTTCAGCAGTGCGCGTTGTGGTTCAGGCAGACGGATATCGGTTCGCACGGCGGCTTCACCCGACCAGTTGAAATCTTCTCCCATTGCGGCAATGACCAGGTCGGCCCTGCGTGCGGCGGATACAGCTTCTGCAATCTTGCCCGGTGTGGTTTCCGTAATCGTGGATCCCGCTGCATACAGAATCTTTACGGTGCTCCCTTCGTATTTTTCTGTGAGTCCCTTCAGCAGGGGCACACTCTTGTTCCGGTCGCCCAGTCCCGCCCATTCGCCGTTCAGGTTGATGGAATCGTTCATCAGCGGGCCGATCAGCGCGATGGTTTTTCCGCTCTCTTTTGTGATGGGGAGAATTTGATTGTCGTTCTTCAGCAGTACCACCGAGGAGGCAACAGCCTTGCGTGCCGTCTCCATAAATTCGGACGTCATGGTGTTCTGTCTTGCCCGTTCTTCGCTGAGGTAGCGGTAGGGATCATCAAAAAGACCCAGCAGAAACTTCATCTCCAGGATACGGCGGGTGGCCGTGTTTATGGCTTCTTCCGATACTTTCCCTTCTTTAACCGATTGGGTGAGGTATTTAATAAATGAAGCACCGGTCATATCCATATCAATACCCGCGTTGACAGCCAGCTCAGCTGCATGTTTCTCGTCTTCGGCCACGCCATGGGGTACCAGTTCGTTCGTTCCGGTATAGTCGGTCACCACAAAGCCGGTAAAGCCCCATTCTTTTCGTAATACCTCTGTCATCAGCCACTTGTCTGCCGTAGCAGGAATCCCGTTGATCTCGTTAAAGGAGGCCATCATGGTACCCACTCCCGCATCTATCGCTGCTTTATAGGGAGGTAAATATATATTTCTAAGCGTGTGTTCCGACAATTCTGCGGGGTTATAATCCCTCCCTGCTTCCGCTGCCCCGTATGCTGCGAGGTGTTTTCCTGTGGCAAGCAGTGTGGTCGGTTCATCAAGCCTGCTTCCATCTCCACTGCCTTGAAAGCCGATGACCCTGGCCTCGGCCACTTTGCTACCCAGGTAGGGATCCTCTCCCGCACCCTCCATTACGCGACCCCAGCGGGCATCTCTACCAAT
>NZ_DCEN01000044.1:0-357 GCF_002316955.1 Proteiniphilum sp. UBA1028 | reverse complement strand
GGGTTGAAAATCATCGGACATTACCGGGCCGGTGATCGACCAGTTGGCGGAGAACTGGGTCATCTGGCCGATTTTCTCTTCGAGCGTCATCAGTTTCAGTACGGAATCCACCCGCCTTTCTATCTGCTTGTTTCGGCTATAACTCTGCCACTTGCCTGACTTCTGAATGTTGCCTGAGGGTGATCCGCAGGATACAAGCGCAAATACTGCCAGCAAACATGCAGTGGGAATTAAAATTTTCTTCATATCTTTTGTCTTTTGTCTTTTGTCTTGCATCTTTTATCTCTCTTCAACCGTGAATCCCAGTTTTTTCAATCCCTCCTGAATCTCCGGGGCCCCCATAAATAGTTTCCACAG
>NZ_DCEN01000017.1:35870-51455 GCF_002316955.1 Proteiniphilum sp. UBA1028 | reverse complement strand
AGTCGTTCGCCAGTCTGAGGGCACTTACTATTCCCTCTTTCCCGGGTTTTAGGCTGTTGCTGTTATCTTTGACAGTGCATCCTGTCAGTAGTGTGATACAGCAGAGTGTTGTAAACAGTAAAATTCGTTGTTTCATTGTTTCATCATTTAATGAAAAGATGGATATTCCAAATTTTTCAAAATGTAATATCCATCAGTCACGTGTGTTCAATCAAAAATTCAGATTCCTATTTACCAGCCCGGATTCTGAAAAGAGGCTTTTTGTTCTTCCGTCAGCGGCTCTCCGTTCTCCTGTGTCAAACCATCGATAAAGGTTTGCGGGATGGGACGGAGCACATGCTTGTCGGCAATATTGGGAGCTGCCTGTGCATTGAATGCTTTGGCACGTTTTACCAGCAATCCGGCGCGGCTCAACTCTTCCCATCTGTTCCACTCGCCATTCAGCTCACGGGTACGTTCGTTGAAGATGAAGTTCAGCATGCGGTCGTACTCACTGGAGGCTCCCAACTTGGCCAGGATGGCTTCATCTTCTGCCGGCAGGTTGTTGGGACTGCTGATTTGTAAAGAGGAAGCAGCGGTGGTCTTATCGATACCTGTGGAAAGATAATAGCTGTTTTTCTGCAGATATACATTGCCGGCTGCATCTTTTAAATTTCCACCGTTATAACCGGGGTGCGAGTTGGCAAACCAGTTTACGTAGTTATCTGTCTTCCCGTTTTTAGAGTAGTTGGTAGATGCCGAATACAGGGTATTGCTTAACGGGAAAGCAATGGAAGCGTCCACATACAACTCCCTGTCTTCTCCCGGCTTCCACTGTGCCCGGGCGCGAAGTTGATTCACCGTGGCGATGGCACCCTGATAATTTTTTTGGCGTACCTGTGCTTCTGCTTTTATCAGGTAGGTCTCTCCGGTACGGGCCATGATAACGTCGCGATACCCATCCCCACCTTCTGCTGTTCTTGTACCATCCTGGGTTTTGTTCAATCCACAGAAAACATTTGATTTGGTAGCGTCGCCATTGCTGTTGTAATTGGGCAATACATATTCTCCCTCCAGATAAAGGGGAAATGCATTGGGAACCCATTTTCCTGTTTCCGGATTGATGAATTTGCTCTGGGTTGGTCTTCCGAATTTACCATAAGGTTCTCCATCGAAACGGGTGTCGCTCTTTTTGTTCATGATGAATACAATTCCCTGGTCTCCCAGTTTCACAGCGTTTTCGCCGAACGACTCATTCAGCTTGGCATCGCGGATATTGTTCACCCCGTAGACAGTACGGAACGATTTCCACAAACGGGCATCGTTTACGTTGTCGTAGGTGGAGTAGTTGTACTCCGTGGGACGACAACGCTGGAAATCTTGTCCGCCGATATGCGGGCCACGGCTAACCCAGCCGCCGCTAAACGTGTTGAACTGTGGGGTGAAGTAGGAGTGAGTACGGTTGCCAAATCGTCCTTTGGTGGAAGAGTCGGCATTGTGCTGTGCAGACATCAGAATTTCGGGGATGGCTTCGTTGGGATTGTCCACACCCGTCCAGCGGGCATACAGATCCCAGTAGTCGCTTGCCAGGGGTCTTGCGGCAATCACCTCGTCGCAAAGTTGTACGCACTTGGTTAAATCGGCATCCACGTAACTTGCATTCCAGCTGCTGTTTCGTTCAGAGGCACGGAAAAGCAATGCTTTCGCCCAGAAGTGAGCAGCAGCATATTTGGTCCACGTGCCTACGCCTCGCCAGTTTGTGGTGGGTAGCAATTTATAGGCATTTTCGAAATCGGAGATGATTTGTGCCATGGTCTCTTCTTCACTGGAGCGTTCAAAGTAACGAACCACGCCGCTTACAGGCTCCGTTTGCAGCACCACTCCACCATATTGGGCAAAAAGACGGTAGTAATTGTATCCACGCAGGAAGTAGGCTTCTCCCATGCTCTTGTTGCGCACATCCGCGTTGGTAATTTTATCTCCGTTTGCAAGGATCAGGTTTGCAGAAGAGATGCCGAAATACATCTGATTCCACAGCCCGTCTACCGGGGGGCAGTTTTTGTTGGCTGCCCCGGTCTCAACCGTGGCATTGGAAGCGTTCAGACGGTTATCATAGGTATTCCAGGGCTCGCTGGTAAGGTCGGCTCCGTTTGTAAACTCGTCGGTACCGTACAGGGTGATCCCGTATGCCCATTCATATCCAAAGTGCCATCTGATATTCCCATAAAGTGAAGTGGCCAGATCGGTAATTCCCTGTTCTGTTTCGAAATACTGGGTAGTATATGCCGTGGTATTCTCCTCATACAGGAAATCGTCTCCACAGGACCAAAGACTGAAGGCGAACAGCGATAACGCGCCAAGCAAAATTTTGCTATATAAATGTTTCATAATATATTTCTTCGTTTATCGTGATTAAAAACCAATTTCTAACCCAAAAGTAACTCCTCTGTTGTAATACGTGGAAGTTCCCAGGTCGAGATCCAGGAAATCGACTGAGCTGTAGAGATTACCCGGATTGCGTAATTGGGTAAATAATTTCAAATTATTGATGCCGAGTGGCTTGCAGATGTTTTTGGGCAAATGGTAACCCAATGAAATATTTCTGAACTTGATGAAAGATGCTTTTTTGAAGCCAATCAAGCTGGAGTAGGCATCGCCACCTACGCCGGGTGTTCCCGTATAGACTGGTTTTTGCCATTCAGCACCGGTATTGTCGGGTCTCCAGTAATCCAACTGGCGCTGATTGCCGTGTCCGTTCTGTGCTTCACCCCCTGTAGATACCATGTAGTTCATGCGCCCATAGAGTTCCACGTTCAATTCCAGGCCCTTGTAATTAAAGCTATTGCTCCAGCCTGTTGTCCAGCGCGGATTGGTGTTGCCCAGGATCACACGGTCTTCGCTGTTGATCACATAATCCCCGTTCTGATCGACCGGTTTTACACTACCCGGAGTGAACTTTTCGCCTTTCTCATTGAACTTGGCCATCTCTGCAGCATCTTCTTCCTGCCACAATCCATCGTTGTCGTATCCGTAATAAACGCTGATTGATTCTCCGATAAACCAGGAGTTATCGACCATGTCATTTTTGCCATTTGCCAGTTCAACGATCTCATCTTTCTGCCAGGCAAGGTTGAGGGTGGAATTCCATTCAAAATCTCTTGTCTTTACAGGTATAAAGTTCAGAGAAACATCGATCCCCTTGTTTTTTGTTTTTCCCACGTTGGCCATGGTATTGCTATACCCTGTAAGGGTGGGGATCGTCATGTTCATCAGCAGGTCGTTCGTATTGGATTTGTACACATCGATGGATCCGCCTATGCGTCCCCGGAGGAAGGTGAAATCGACACCGAGGTTCCATTGGGTGGTTTTCTCCCATTCCAGGGCGGGATTGGCCATCAATTCAGTACCCGAGAAATAATAAGGTTCGTTGGTGCCGTATGCCAGCACGTTGCCGGTGCCGCCAAAAGGTACCCAGAATGAACGAATGCTTCCCAATGTATCGTATGCACCCACAGCGGAGTTCCCAGTCATACCCATACCCAGACGCAGTTTTAGCTGATCGAGCCAGGAAAGATCCTGCATAAATTCCTCCTGGTCAATTCTCCATCCTAATGCAGCACTGGGGAAAAAAGCCCATTTGTGACCTGCCGAAAGAACCGAGGAGCCATCGTAGCGGCCCGAAACGGTAAACAGGTAACGATCTTTCCATGAATAGTTGAAACGAGCCATGTAGGATGCCAGCTGAGACTGTGTTAATCCGGTACCCATGCTCGCTTTTGCATCGGTGCTGGTAATATCCACCGAACCCATGTTGTTCCATTTGAAACTGGCTTTCGGAATATTCTGGGCACCCATGCTTCCTGATTCCGCATCATATTTAGATGCAGATTGCAACAACGTAATATCAAACTTATGATCGTCGATCGCTTTATTATACGTAACGATGTTGTCCAATACCCAGGAGAATCTTCTATCGTAATTCCAGGAAGCATAGCTTGTTCCACCCTGACGTACAGCCGATGTTTTGTCGATATAGATCCCACGGCGATAATAGCGGAAGTCGGGTCCGAAATTGCTCTTGAAACTTAATCCTTCGAGGGGTTCCCATATTTTACCCAAATCAACATTGGCGTAGAAACTACCCAATGCACGCAATGTCTGCCTCTGTTCGTCCGATTTTTTCCATTCATCGACCACCGTGTATACTCCATTCATATTGGAAGGAGTTAGTATGATCTCTCCGTTGGCATCATAAGGCTGGGCTACACTTAATATCTGTTTGGCTGCAGCATAAATTTCTGTCGGCCCTGAACTGGAAGACTGACCTGTGCGGGAATAACCATAACTTTGGTTGCTCCAGGAAGTATTGATGGATCCTCCCAGGCTAAACCAGTTTGTCGGCTTTATTTCGGTGGACATTGACGCGTTGTAGCGGTTGAATGATTGTCCCTTTTGCGTTCCTTCGTTGTTCATGTAACCCAACGAAAAGAAGGAAGTGATTTTGTCGGTTCCGCCACTGGCACTGATGGTGTGTTCCTGGGTTACCCCTGTCTGTGTGACCAGGTCACCCCAGTTGGTGTTTGTCACTTTGGAACCATCCCAGCTGTTGCCGGACCAGCCTTTCATAACGTTGTTAAACGCAGTTTCGTCGAGTGCACTAAAGAATGTCTCATCCTGGGTTTTTGAGGGCTGATTGCCGGGACTGTATGCGGTTGGGTTCGCATTATAATGAGCCCATCTGCGCCAGGTAATGTAATCGTTGGCGTTCATCCCGGGAGATAAATCGTGTATTTTCTCAAACGTGAACGTTCCCGAATAGTTCAGGCTTAAGGAGCCTGCTTTACCCCGCTTGGTGGTTACCAGGATTACACCATTGGCACCCCGTGATCCGTATACAGCGGTGGAAGATGCATCTTTTAATACGTTGATGCTTTCAATATCGCGGGGGTTGATGCTTTCAATACCTCCTGAGCTTAGTACTACTCCGTCAACCACATAAAGCGGCGCGTTGGTGGCACTCAGCGAACGGTTACCACGGACGCGAATGGACCCTAGTTCACCGGGACGCTGGGATGAAGTAATGTCTACACCGGCCACTTTGCCCTGCAACGCTTCAAAAGCATTGGTAACCGGCTTCGTGGTCAACTCCTCGGCCGAGACGACGGCCACAGCCCCTGTAACGTCACTTTTGCGCATGGTGCCGTATCCTACCACGATCACCTCTTCGAGCAGTTCTGTATCTTCTTCGAGTGCAATATTGATGATAGTCCGTCCATTAACCGGAATAGCTTGCGTATGCATTCCCACATAAGACACCTCTAAAACAGCGTTAGATGGCACATTGGGGAGTGTGAAGTTACCATCAACATCCGTAACTGTGCCGAAATTGGTGCCTCGTACCTGCACGGTAACGCCCACTAACGATTCTCCGGAACCGTCGGTAATATTACCTCTTACGGTAATATTCTGGGCAAAGACACCCAAGGAAAATAAAGTCACCATAGTGAGCAAAATTCCTTTTTTTAAAATCATCATTTTTCTTTTCATTTCATCTCTCATTTGTTTAGATTAATAATTATTTGGGCATTGATTAGATATGATAAATATATGCAGTCGTCTATTTTTGGGAGTAAAGGTTTTTTTGTTTGTATCTCTTTAACGTAAGCAGTGATTTTAAGAGTTGTTTGTTCTGTCAGTCTTTTATAGTGTTAAATTTAATGAATATTGCACTTTAAGGCATAACAAAGGTAAAGGTTGGTTGCAATCAAGCACTGTGAAAAATGATTTGATAACTGTGAAAAATGATATAATGTGGGAATGCATCAGAAATGGTTTTTTTTTGTTAATTTTGCAGTCATGAATATCGTCACCTCTCCTTCTTCCACGCCATCGTTTAACCTGGCTGCAGAAGAATTTTTATTCTCGAAAAAGGGAGAAAACTTTTTATGGCTCTATGCGAATGAGCCGAGTGTGATTATCGGATCCAATCAGGCGGTACTCAACGAGGTGGATCCCGACTATTGCATCGAGCACAGTATCCGGATCATTCGTCGCCTGTCGGGTGGTGGAGCGGTCTATCACGATACAGGAAATCTGAATTTTGCCTTTATCCGGGACAGCGTAGGTGCACCATTGAGTGCCGTTTTTCTGGAGCCTGTTGTGGAAGTGCTTCATGAATTGGGTATTCCTGTGGAGATAGGAAAAAGAAAAGATCTGTGGCTGGAGGGGTACAAAATATCGGGTACGGCCTCTCATATCTCCAGGGGGAGGGAATTGCATCACGGTACCCTGCTTTATGATACAGAGCTGCAGAGGTTGCAGAAGTCCCTCTCGCCGGAAGAGATCAACCGTATTAAAAAAGCCACTCCTTCGGTGCCCAGTCCGGTGCGGAATATCCGCTCATTTCTGGCTGAAAAAAAGAAAAGCGCACCGGAGGCAGCCGTTTTTTTTGACATGTTTACCCGAAAGCTACTGGCCTACTACGGACTGGATAAGATCACTACACTACGGGATGAAGAGATCTCCGAAATAGAGGAACTCCAAATGAGCAAATATACACAGCGCAACTGGAACTACCGAATGTAAAGTCTCCCTTGCCATGTCTCCTTTTCACAAAACCGTTTTAAAACCTTTTCCCTTACTTCGTAGTTTTTAAAACCCCAGTCGGGGGCGATAAGCAGCTTCGAAGGCGATTGGGAAGTAAACCGTTCAATGTAGATATCGGGATGGAGTAGCTCGGCAAAACGAACACAGAGGTCTATGTATTCCTCCAGCGTAAACAGGTTAAATGATTCGGGAAGGAGCTTGTACTCTCTTGCCATGGCGGTACTCCTGATGATTTGCAACTGGTGTAGTTTGAGGGTCGTGAGGGGTAATTCGGAGAGCTTGCCGGCATGGTGCAGGATATCTTCTTCGGTCTCGCCGGGAAGTCCCAGAATCATGTGTGCGCCTACCGGAATATTTCTTTCTGCTGTTTTGCGGATCATTTCAGCCGACTCTTCGTAGGTATGCTGGCGATTTACCCGTTCCAGGGTTTTGTTTAAAGTGGATTCCACTCCATACTCCACCAAGACAAACGTCTTTTTGCTGAGCTCTTCAAAATAATCGAGCAGCTCGGCGGGCATACAGTCGGGGCGGGTGCCCACGATCAACCCGACCACGCCGGGGTAGGCCAGCGCCTCCTCATATTTGCCGGTCAGCGATGCTAGGCTGTCGTAAGTGCTGGTATAGGATTGAAAATAGGCCAGGTATTTCATCTCCGGATATTTGTGCGAGAAGAAATGGATGCCGTCGGCCAGTTGTTCCGTAATGGTTTTGGTGGGCTTGCCATAGCCGGGACTGAAGCTTTGGTTGTTGCAATAGGTGCATCCACCGCGTCCCTTGTTGCCATCACGGTTGGGACAGGTAAATCCGGCATTGATGGATATCTTCTGTACCTTGTAGGGAAATCGTGCCGAGAGATAATCGGAAAAATCACGATAGGGTTTGTCGTTTAAAAACACTTGCTCTGATTTTTATTGTGCAAAGATAACATAATGAATGTCATTACATCTTTTTATCGGGAGTTTCTTTTATCTGTTGCCATAGAATATCCGAGCCTTTTTTACACAGGCGATGTTTTTACACAAAAAAGAGGACCGGCTAAAATAGTCAGTCCTCTTTATAATATACCGGAGTAACAGAATTCTCCGAGGAATTTGGATTAAGCCTTTGCCTCGTCGGTTCCTTCTTCCTGTTCGGTTTCAGGTGCATCTGCGGATTCAGCCTGCTCTGCTTCTACAGCCTTTGCTGCTTCCGCTTTGGCTTCTGCCTTGGCAGCCTCTTTTTTGAAAGCTTCAACCTTCTGATTGTCGAGTTTCTCTTTCAGTGCAGCCAATTCTTCGATGTCGCCCAAGGTGGTCTTTTCCATTACAGGAACAGCTGCTGAAACTTCGCTTCCTCCTTCTCTCTTGCCACTGCGTTTTCCTCTTCTTCTGGAGTCTTCGCCGGAGATATCTTCGTGGATGCGGCTGTGAGAAACAATGATGCGTTTGGCATCTTTGTTGAACTCGATCACCTTAAATTCGAGCTTTTCTTCCACCTGAGCCTGTGAGTTGTCTTCCTTAACCAGGTGTTTGGGAGTTGCAAATCCTTCCACGCCATAGGGTAGAGAGATAACTGCTCCCTTGTCGAGCATTTCCACGATCGTTCCTTCGTGAATGGAACCCACGGTAAAGATTGTTTCAAACACATCCCATGGATTTTCTTCCAGCTGCTTGTGACCAAGGCTTAAGCGGCGATTTTCCTTGTCGATGTCCAGTACCTGAACTTCAATGGGAGCACCAATTTCAGTTACTTCACTCGGATGTTTGATCTTCTTTGTCCACGAAAGGTCGGAAATATGGATCAGACCCTCTACGCCTTCTTCAATCTCCACAAAGGCACCAAAGTTGGTGAAGTTGCGTACGGTAGCCGTATGGGTGCTGCCCACCGGATATTTGATTTCAATGCTTTCCCATGGATCTGGCTTGAGCTGTTTTACGCCGAGCGACATCTTGCGCTCGTCGCGGTCGAGCGTGAGAATCACTGCCTCTACCTCTTCGCCAACGGTCATGAAGTCCTGTGCACTGTGAAGGTGTTGCGTCCAGCTCATTTCCGATACGTGGATCAGTCCTTCCACACCGGGGGCAATCTCTACAAATGCACCGTAATCGGCAATCACCACTACTTTTCCTTTCACAATATCGCCGACCTTCAGTGTTTCGCTCAATGCATCCCACGGATGTGGTGTCAGTTGCTTCAGGCCGAGTGCGATACGTTTTTTCTCGTTGTCGAAATCGAGGATTACCACGTTGATCTTGTCGTCCAGCTGTACCACCTCTTCGGGGTGTTGAATACGTCCCCAGGAAAGGTCGGTAATATGTACCAGGCCGTCCACACCTCCCAAATCGACAAACACACCGTAAGAGGTGATATTTTTTACCACACCTTCGAGTACCTGTCCTTTTTCGAGTTTCGAGATAATCTCTTTTTTCTGTTGTTCCAGTTCTTCCTCAATGAGTGCTTTGTGTGAAACAACCACGTTTTTGTATTCAGGGTTGATTTTCACTACCTTGAATTCCATTGTTTTGTCTACAAACAAATCGTAATCACGAATCGGTTTAACGTCGATCTGTGAACCGGGCAGGAATGCTTCGATACCGAACACATCCACGATCATACCGCCTTTGGTACGGCATTTGATATAACCCTTGATGATTTCGTTGTTTTCCAGCGCAGCATTGACACGATCCCAGGAGCGTGACGCGCGGGCTTTCTTGTGGGAAAGGATCAACTGTCCTTTTTTGTCTTCCTGGCTCTCGATGTATACTTCTACTTCGTCGCCAATTTTCAGGTCGGGGTTGTAACGGAATTCGTTCATCGATACCACGCCATCGGATTTATAGCCGATGTTTACAACCACTTCGCGTTTGTTCATGGAGGTTACGATACCTGTCACCACCTCTTTGTCGCTGATTTTGCTCAACGTGTTGTCGTAGCTCTCGGTAAGTTTTTCTCTGTTTTCTTTGCTGTAAGGATCACCTTCAGCATACGCAGCCCAATCGAAATCTTCTACCGGAGCCACATTTTTCAGGTTTTCAGTCATTTTGAAATAAAATAATTTACTTTAAATAGTGAGACATTATGTTGCTTATAAAAAAAGTGGTGCAAAGATAATCGGTTTTTTATTAATAACCAACTCTTTGCACCCTCAATTTCGAAAAAATATCATGGGATGATTGCCGCATATTATAAAAGCAATCCTTGCTGTACCTCCCGTCGTGTTGGCATGCCTGCAATCTGTTCTACCAGCCTTAGTGCAAAGTCAAATACCAAACCAGGACCTTTTCCCGTGATCATGTTTCCGTCCACCACCACATTTTCTCCGGTAACCTGTGCGCCGATCAGTTCCGGCTCGAATCCAGGATAGCAGGTAGCCCGTTTCTCCTCCAGCAAACGAAGGCCACCCAGTACCATGGGAGCCGCACAGATGGAGGCGATCATCTTTTGCTGCTTGTTGAATTCCAAAAGCAGTTTTTTCACTCCTTCGTGTTCATTTAGATGCTTCGCACCAGGCATTCCTCCCGGTAGCACCAACACTTCCACTTCAGAGAAATCTGCTTCATTGAAGGTGGTGTCGGCAATGACAGCAATATTATGTGCACCGGTCACCGTTTTGTCGCCAGAGATGGAGATGGTTTTTACCGGTATTTGCGCTCTTCTCAAAATATCCAGTGTGCCGAGCGCTTCAATTTCTTCAAATCCGTTTGCTAAAAATAGGGCTACTCGTTTCATACATTTATTTTTTGTGGGTTATTCGGGTAGATAAAATCTATTCGGGTAGATAAAATCAATAATCTGATGCGCGTGCACGCACCGTTCAACACTGTAGATGTATCAGTTCAGATTGAACCGGTATGTGATAGTCCCCTGCTGGTTGTTGGGCGAGGTTATCGCGTTGAATTTGGTGTTTTTGGCAGCACGCAATGCTTCGTTACGAAGGGCGGCATTGGGCGTATTTGTCCCTCGTCCAATTTCAGCGTTGATTACATTTCCTCCAGGGTCTACGGTAATATTAACAACGACAGTGCCATAATCGTTCACAGAGTAACGTGGTTGAACCAGTCCTCCGCTGCCAAGGCTGCGTCCGCCCAAGTCGTACGAGCCGATTCCCCCTGTGCCGGTGGGGGATCCCTGTGTGGCATTTCCGGTGGAAACACCCTGAGTGCCGCTGCCTTCGGTATTGCCCCGGCTGTCGGCGCTTTCGCCAAAGAGGCCCGACATCTGTTGGTTGATTTCTCTTCGACGTGCTTCTTCCGCTCTTCGTATCCGTTCCGCTTCTTCCCTTTTTCTACGCTCTTCGGCCAGTTGTGCCCGGCGGCGTTCTTCTTCCCGTTGCGCTTCCACGTCGATGGTTGGCTCAGAGGTTTGCGTAATCATTGGCTCATTGGGCCTGTATTCCGGGACTGACGGGGTGGGGGCGGGAGCAGGTGTCGCTTCGGCAATCGGTGCCTCCGTGATGCCGAAAGCATTTTCGGTAGCACCAAACATGACTGGAATACCTTCCAGCTCCTGGGGAGGGGTTGCCAGGGTGAAGTAGGAAAAAATAAGCACAAGAAGGAGCAACACCGCAAAGATGATTGTTCCCACTAGTCCACCTATTTTTTCTTTTGTTAGCTGCATCTGGATTTCTCCGTTTAATTCGGCCTTGTCATCAGCACCATTTTGAATTTATTCTGATTGGCGATATCCAGGATTCGCACAATCTCCCTGTAGGGAACGCTCTCGTCGGCATAAAGTGCCACAAAAATATCGGGATCGGCCGTGTATGCCGATTGCAGAAACGGAGTGATTGCTTCGAAGGCAACCTGACGTTCTGTTTCGTTGGCATTGGCCACATAGTAATTCAAATCCTTGTCGATGGTCACCCGGGTAATAGGCTTTGCCTGCGCCTGTTGTTGTGCTCGGGGCAACAATACTTGAATAGCATTCGGCACGACAATTGTAGAAGTGATCATGAAGAAAATAAGCAATAAAAAGATCACATCCGTCATGGATGCCATGCTGAAATTTGATTCTAATTTAAATCGTTGTTTTAATGCCATAGCTTCCGATCTTCTTTAAACAGCCGGTTCATTCAGAATGTCCATGAACTCCATGATTCTCATTTCGAGCCTGTTCACGATGCCTTTGATGCGCGTTGCAAGATAGTTATAAGCAAAAAGGGCAATGATCCCCACAATAAGCCCCCCTACAGTCGTGACCAGCGCTTCATAAATACCGGTCGAGAGAATATTTACGTCCACATTGGCTCCCGCACTTGCCATATCCATAAAAGCTTTCACCATACCGGTTACGGTTCCCAAAAAACCAACCATGGGAGCACCCGATGCGGATGTTGCCAGCACGGGAAGTCCCTTTTCCAGTTTTGATATTTCTATATTTCCCTGGTTTTCAATGGCGGACATCACATCGACTGTGGGCCTGCCCAGGCGTGAGATCCCTTTCTCCACCATGCGGGCCGATGGCGTATCGGTGTGGCGGCAGAGAGCCAGGGCAGCGTCGATTTTCCCGTCGTGGATATAATCCTTGATGCGGTTCATAAAAGAACTGTCTTCTTTGCCGGCTTTGTTGATGACCAGAGTCCTTTCTATCAGGACATATATCGTCATTAACAGCAGAATGAGCAGTACAATCATCAACCATCCGCCTTTCAAAGCGAGCTCGAATGCATTCATTGTTACGGCCTCCGTTTCTGCGGTTGTTGCCTGCTGCATTGCGTTGTATATTGCCTGTGCAGTATCTGCCGGCATGGGGATTTGCAAAAGATTCATACGATGTGTATTTATTTGATACGTCTGAAGTTAGTTATGCTCGATGCCTATTTGGAATAAAGATAGCAGTTTTTGTCATGTCAAACCTCTGTTGAAGGCTCTTTTAAACAATTTTTATACGCTTTTATTGTTTTTTCCAAACCAAGATAAAGCGCATCGCAAATGAGGGAATGCCCGATGGACACTTCTTTGATCCACGGTATATGTACGTAAAGCCACTGAAGGTTATCCAGATTAAGGTCGTGACCCGCATTTACACCTAATCCCAGGTTTTTGGCCAGGGTGGCAGCTTCCAGATAGGGGGCAACAGCTTTCTCCCGGTCGGATGGATAGAGTTCGGCGTAGGGACCGGTGTAGAGTTCTATGCGGTCGGTGCCGATCTGTGAAGCCATGCGGATCATATCGGGATTAGCGTCCACAAAGATGGAGGTGCGTACGCCCATCGATTGAAATTCATTCACTATGTCGGTCAGAAAATCTTTGTGGGCGACCGTATCCCATCCTGCATTGGAGGTGATAGCGTCGTGGGCGTCCGGCACGAGGGTTACCTGCGTCGGTCTTATTCGTTGAATGAGGGAAATAAACTCGGGAGTTGGATTGCCCTCAATATTGAACTCCGTATGTACTTTTGCCTGCAAATCAAATACATCGGAATAACGGATGTGTCGCTGATCGGGGCGGGGATGCACGGTGATGCCATCGGCTCCGAAGAGCTGACAGTCTACAGCTACCTGCACCACATCGGGAATATTTCCACCGCGGGCATTCCGCAGGGTCGCAATTTTGTTTACGTTTACGCTTAGTTTCGTCATATTATTTTAAAAACAATCCGTCGCAAAGAGGCGAATTCGCAAATTTTTGCCATCTTTGTAAAACAGTTACAAAAGTAATACGAAATAACCGTTTTACGCAATGTCGGTCAAAGAATTTATCAATAATCAGGTCGAAAAGTTTGCTTCACCACTTACACCAGAACAGTTTACGGAGTTGACGGAAACGGAAAATTCACTTCTTATTCTGGAGATTCCGTTTAAAGATTACACGCTCACGGAGATAGCCAGGATTGTGGAAAGCAACAATGCCCATGTGACGTCTCTTTCCGTGATGCCGTTCTCGGGCGGAGCCGATTTGTTGGTGTCACTGAAGCTGGATGTGGACGACCTCTCCGCTGTATTGCGGAGTTTCGAACGGTTCAACTACCATGTAGTATACTATTTTATGCGTGAAGGTGAGGTGACCGACACCCAGAAAGAACGGCTGGATGAGTTATTGTATTACCTGGAAATGTAGCCGGTATATTTCAGGATTGTTGTTTGCCGAAATAAGTTTGACGACGGATAAATGAAGTTTGCATTATTTGGTAGTATGTTCCCCGACAGGACCGCAAAAGCGGAAGAGCAGATATTCGGGGTTTGCGATGCCATCAGGCGGAACGGAGGGGAGTTGTACTTACCCGAGAATTTTTACCTCTCTCTGCCGGGTTATATTCAGCAGAAAGTGGGCCCGATCTCGGAACTTGTCGAGACGTTGCCTCAAGTGGACATGGTAGTGAGCGTGGGAGGCGATGGTACTTTCCTACGTACGGCCGCCACGGTGGGGGATTCCGGCATCCCCGTGCTGGGCATAAACACCGGTCGTCTGGGTTTTCTTGCCGCCATTAATTATGCCGATGTAGAAGAAACACTGCAGGAGGTGATGAACAGTGCCTACAAAGTGCAGGAACGCACTTTAATAAAAATGACGACCGACGAGACCTTCCCCCCCGAGTACTTCAACACGCACGCACTGAATGAAGTAGCTATCCTGAAACAGGACACAGCCTCAATGCTCTCCATCCATGCCTACATCAACAACGATTATCTGACTTCCTATCAGGCCGACGGACTGGTGATTGCTACCCCAACCGGATCCACGGCATACTCGTTAAGCATCGGAGGAGCTATTCTCTCGCCCACCACACCCAGTATTATCCTTTCTGCCATTGCGCCTCACAACCTTACTTCGCGCTCGTTGGTGGTGGATGACAGCAGCATCATCTCTCTGAAAGTGGAAAGTCGTAGTCATATGTTTCTGGTTTCAGTCGATGGCCAGTCGCGCGTGCTGGATGAGACGGTGAATATCCAGGTCAGAAAAGGAGACTATACGCTGCGCGTGGTAAAGAGGCTGGGCCACACGTTCTACGAGACTCTACGCGATAAACTGATGTGGGGAGCCGATGTGCGGAAACAATGATGATTCCGCCACATATAACCGGCAACTGCAGTTATTCTTCTTCCATTTTCTCCTCGTGGGGCAGGTATTTATCCAACGCAAGAATAAGCAGGTAAAAGACCGCCATGAAGACAAATATCCCTGCCATTCCAATTCCTGCAATAAACAAAGCTACTTCTATGGTCGATGTCATGATTTTTTTGTTTTAAGCAAATAAAGGAACCAATGTTAATATAATACCTCCGGCCACTACCGAACCGATCTGTCCTCCAACATTGGCACTGATAGCCGGCATAAGCAGGTAGTTGTATGGATCTTCTTTTTGACCCATCTGATGGATCACGCGTGCCGACATCGGGAAGGCAGAAATGCCGCAGGCTCCCACCATCGGGTTGATCTTGTTGCCCTCCTTGCGGAACAGATTCAACAACTTGGCAAAGATCACGCCGCCAAACGTGTCGAAGACAAAAGCAAACAATCCCAACGCAATGATGATGAGCGTATCCAGGCGAATGAAACGCTCGGCCGTCATCGTGCTGGCAATCGTGATCCCGAGGAGCAATGTTACCAGGCTGGCCAGTTCGTTTTGCGCTGAAAGAGATAGCTTATTTAAAACACCACATTCGCGTACAAGGTTTCCAAACATCAGGAATCCGATCAATGCCAATGATGAAGGTGCAATGATTCCGGCAACGACGGTAACCACAATAGGAAAGGCAATCAATGCCTTCTTTGAGATCTTCTTGTTATTGTTGCCTGTCATGCGGATCAACCTCTCTTTGCGGGATGTCAGCAACCGGATTACGGGCGGTTGAATGATCGGAACCAATGCCATATAGGAGTAGGCTGCCACAGAAATGGGACCCAGCAAGTTGGGTGCAAAACGAGATGCCACCACAATGGAGGTGGGACCGTCTGCAGCGCCGATAATGCCGATGGAGGCTGCTTCCCTTAAGTCGTACCCCAGGATGGATGCAAGCACCATCGTGAGAAAAATACCGAACTGTGCTGCAGCTCCAAATAACAACAGCGACGGATTTCG